>CAYFSN010000013.1:12088-29764 GCA_964345845.1 uncultured Christensenella sp. | reverse complement strand
CGCTGGTCTCCCCCAGGGAGCCGCCCACCGTGCCCAGGAACAGGCTTTGCAGCGGCGCCAGCCCGCCGTCGTTAAACAGGTCAATCAGCGGGGTCGCCCCGCTGCCGGCGTCAGCGGCGGGCTGCATGGGCAGCCAGCTTAAAAACCCGCCGGGGAAGCTGGTGAACGGCTGCGCCCACTGCATGGTCATCTGCGCCGGGAAGGCGATGTACACAAAGCAGCGCCCCACCAAGGCGGGGTTGAAGATGTTGCGGCCAAAGCCGCCGAAGACGCCCTTGCCAAAGACAATGCCAAACACAATGCCAATGACGCCCACCCACAAGGGGGTTTCTGGCGGCAGTGTCAGCGTAAACAACACCGCCGACACGAACACTGCCTCTGACACCTTTGTTTTTTCCTTCTGGATGCTGTGCATCACCAGGTATTCGCTGATGACCGCCGCGGCCGTCACAACGGCCATCAGCAGCATCAGCCGCCACCCGAAGAAGAATACGGCCGCCAGCGTCACGGGAATCAGTGACAGCAGCACGGTCCGCATCATTTTTTGCTTGGTAAATTGCAGCTTGACCTTCATGGGCATCACCTCGATTACATTATGTACAGTTTAGCCGTCCTCATTATACATGCTTTTGCGCCTGACGCAACAACCACTATACGGACAAGTGAACAAAATAGCGCTTTGCGGGCCATGCCCTTGCAGCGCAAGGAAGGCTACAGCCGCTCGCCGTCCCGGCTGATGCGCAGCACATAGGCGTCGTCTGAAAGCGGCTGTTTGAAGGCGTCCAGCCCCTCTTTATCCGCCCCGCGCCAGATGAGCAGGGTATCGGCGTCTACCGCCGCGATTTCAAGCAGGCCCAGCCGCAGGGCGGGGCGGTCGTGCCGCATCTGGAAAAGCTGCTTCACAAATTCCCGCAGGTCGGTGTCTTCCTTGCCCCAGGGGTAGGTGCCCCGGCAAAAGGGGTCGCTGGCGCCTTCCATGCCGGCCTCATCGCCGTAGTACAGCGCCGGCATGCCGGGCAGCGCCACGATGATTTCCAGCATCTGCTTTAGCCGGCGCACGGCCAGTTTTTTTAAGTTGTCCGGCAACTTTTGCTTGCCCCGGTCCCGGGGCAGCAGGTCGGCGTAGTCGCGCTTGACCAGCGCGTTTAAAATGCGCGCGCGGTCGTGGCTGCCCTGCAGGTTCATCAGCGAGTAGAAAAACGGCACCGGGTAGTTTTCCTGCTGTGAGCGAATCAGCCGCACCACCTGGTGGGCGTCCGTCTCGTGGGTGAAAAAGCGGATGAGCACATCCCGCAGGGGGTAGTTCATCACGGTGTCCAGCGTGTCCCCCAGGGCGTAGTTGCGCAGTACACCGTAGGCTACCTTGTTGCTGGCGTCCTCCCACACCTCGCCAAGCAGGGCGGCCTGGGGGTTTTCCTTTTTCACCGCGGTGCTCAGCTGGCGCAAAAAGTCCATGGGCAGTTCGTCCGCCACGTCCAGCCGCCAGCCAATGGCGCCGCGCTTCACCCACAGCCTGGCAATGCCCCGGTCGCCAAGAATGAACCGGCGGAAGGACAGGTTGTCCTTGTTCACCTCCGGCAGCGTGGGGATGTTCCACCAGCAGGCGTAGATGTCCGGGAAGCGCAAAAAGCGGTACCAGGCAAAGTATTTGCTGTCCTTGCTTTGGTAGGCGCCCAGGCTTTTGTAGGTGCCGTAGCGGTTGAAGTAGATGCTGTCTTCCCCCGTGTGGCTGAAGACGCCGTCCAGCATCACCCGCATGCCCATGGCCTCGGCCTCCCGGCACAGCTGCTGAAAGTCTTCCTCCGTGCCCAGGAAAGGGTCGATGCGCTCATAGTCGCCGGTGTCGTAGCGGTGGTTGGAGCGCGCCTTGAAGATGGGGTTCAGGTACAGGATGGTGACGCCCATGTCCTTTAAGTAGGGCAGCTTCTGCCTTATGCCCTCCAGGTCGCCGCCAAAGAAGTCCACCGGCTGGTTGTCAGCGCCGGGCAGGATTTCGTAGGGCACCCAGGGCAGGTCGTCCCAGTTGGTGTGCAGCGTCACATCGGTGCGGGTGGTTTCGGGCAGTTTGCTTCTGGCAAAGCGGTCCGGGAAAATCTGGTACATGATGCCGTTTCGCAGGTACTCGGGCGGCGAAAAGGCCGGGTCGTACACGGTAATCTGGAACGACGGCGGAGGGTCCAGGTAGGTGGCGCCCCGGCCGCCCAGCTTGTCGTGGGCGTTGCCGCAATAGAAGCGGCGGCCGCGCTCGTCTTCCACGCGAAAGTCGTACCACAGCGTGCAGGGCTCCTCGGGCAGGTCAATGGTGACCTCCCAGCCCCGGTAACCGTAGGGCTTCATTTGGTGTTCGCGGGTCTTGCCGCTCCACAGCCGCAGGGTGGCGCTTTTGGCGTCAGCGGTGGAGAACAGGCGCATGCGCACCTGGGCGCCGGTGACGGCAGCCCCCGTGGGGTAGCGGCATTCCGGGTTGCGGGAATGGTGATACA
The DNA here is from genome assembly GCA_964345845.1 of uncultured Christensenella sp. Lineage (GTDB taxonomy): Bacteria > Bacillota > Clostridia > Christensenellales > Aristaeellaceae > UBA1038. The sequence continues at coordinate 27,281 of CAYFSN010000013.1, read as the reverse complement.
GTTCCATGCAGGTCCTTTCGGTGGGCGCGGGCAGGGTGGCCGGCGCCTGGGTAATCGGTCAAACGGCGAAAAATCGCCGGGGTTTATTGAATGTGCAGCACGCGCCTCAGCGCCAGGCTAAGGGCGTAAAAGCCCGCCGCGCACAGCACAACGGCTGCGCCCACCGAGCTGCCCAGGTAGTAGGCGGCGGTAAGCCCAATGACGCCGGACAGCACGCTGATGAGCACGCTGTACAGCGCGTGCTGGCGCGCCGTGCGGGCGATGTTGCGCCCCGCGGCCGCGGGCAAAATGAGCAGGGCGTTAATCAGCAGCACCCCCACCCAGCGGATAGCCAGCATCACCGCCACCGCCACCAGGCAGACGAAAATATCCTCCACCAGCAGCGTGCGGATACCCCGGCTGTGGGCCAGTTGGGGGTTCACGGCGGTCAGCAGCAGCTGGTTGTATATCAGCACCCAGGCCACGATGCCCGCCGCCAGGCTCAGCGCCAGCCACCCCAGGTCCCGGGGGCCGATGGCCAGCACATCGCCGACTAACAGGGCGGAATACTTGGAAAATGAGCCGCTCTGGCTGAGCAGCACCAGCCCCAGGGCGATGCCTGTGGACGAAAACACGCTGATGTTGGTGTCGCTGGAGGCGCCGCCCTTGCGGTTCATGCGCAATATCAGCAGCGCGAACAGGATGCCGAACACCACCAGTGAGACCGTCAGCTCGCTGATGCCCAGCAGCATGCCGATGCCGGCGCCCGCCAGGGCGCTGTGGCCCAGGGCGTCTGAGAAAAACGCCATGCGCTGGTTCACCGCCATGGTGCCAAACAGCGCAAGCAATGGCGTCAGCAGCAGCAGCGCCAGCAGCGCGTTTTTCATGAACGCCAGCCGGAACATTTCAAAGGGCAGCAGGGCGTCCATCACTTGATGTATCACAGCCATCAGGCGGGCCTCCCCTCGGCGTGGGTATGGGGAAACGCCTGGTTGAAGGCGTCTGACGAAAACACTTCTTTGGCGGTGCCCACGATGAGGGCGCGCTTGTCAATCAGCGCCACTTGGTCGGCGTATTCCTTCACCAGCACCCAGTCGTGGCTCACAAGCAATATGGCCATGTGCTGCTGCTCGCGCAGCGCGTTGACGGTGTCCAAAAACAGCGCCTGGCCGTTGTGGTCCACGCCGGAGATGGGCTCATCCAGTATCAGCAGGTCGGGCGTGGGCGACAGCGCCATGGCCAGCAGCACCCGCTGCAGTTCTCCCCCGCTTAGGGCGCCCAGGCGGCGGTCCTTTAGCTGCTCCGCCCGTGCCAGTGCCAGCGCGCGGGTCACCTGTTCATCGGCCTTTTTGCCCACCCCCAGCCACACCGGCCTGCGGGAGAGGGAGCTTGCCACCAGGTCGCGCACGGTGAGGGGCATTTGCCGGTCAAAGGGCAGCTGCTGGGGCACATAACCAATGCGCAGCTGCGGGAAGGGGCGGTCGCTGGCGTCCATATGGGCGACAACGCCGCTGTAGGGCACCTGCCCCAGCATGGCGCGCAGCAGCGTGGTCTTCCCGCCGCCGTTGGGGCCGATTAAAACCGTCAGCTCGCCGCAGTGGATGTGCAGGTTCACATCCGTCAGCAGCACCTGGTTTTCCAGGCTGACGCTGACATGCTGCAGCTCCACCCGGCACAGCCCGCACGCGCGGGGATAGGTTTCTGCCATTAGTTCTCCTTATCCGGCCACGGGCACAGGGCATGGACCATGCACTGGGCGCACAGCGGCTTTCTGGCCTTGCACACCCGGCGGCCGTGCAGTATCAGCCAGTGGTGCGCGTCAATCCAGTCTTCCTTGGGAATGATGTGCATCAGCTGCGGCTCGGTCTTCTCCGGGGTGTTGGCCTTGGCCAGCCCCAGCCGGTTGCTGACCCGAAACACATGGGTGTCCACCGCGATGGTGGGCACGTGAAAGGCGTTGGCCAGCACCACATTGGCGGTTTTCCGGCCGACGCCGGGCAGCTGGGTCAGTTCCTCCATGGTGCCGGGCACCTGGCCGCCGTGCCGCTCAACGATTTGCCGGGCGGCCAGCACAATGTTGGTGGCCTTGGAGGCAAAGCCGCAGCTGCGCACATAGGGGTACACCGCCTCCGGCGTGGCGGCCGCCATGCTTTCAACGGTGGGAAAGTCCTGGAATAGTTTGGGGGTCACCTTGTTGACCTGCACATCGGTGCTTTGCGCCGACAGCATGGTGGCCACCAGGGTTTCATAGGGGTTGGTGAAGTGCAGCTCCGGCCCGGCGCCGGGGTATGCCTCGCGCAGCAGCGCCAGTACCTGCGCCGCCTTTGCTTTGCTCAGGCGTCTGCTCACTTCAAAAACCTGCCAAACACGGGCTTATAGTCCACCAGCTTCATCAGAATAAACACCTGCACCGGGAACAGCACCACCGAGCGCACCGCGCGCAGCGGCATGTTGGCCCAGAATGTGTTGGGGCTGATGAAGTCCAGCACGATGGAGTTGTACACCAGGTGCAGCAGCACCACGATGAGCGCCTGGCACAGGATGATGCCCCGGCGGCTGATGTTGGGCCGGCTCAAAAACAAGCCGTACATCAGCCCCGTCAGCGACGCCGTGACGGTCAGCCCCGGATTGGGCGCGCCAAAGAAGATGGTGGCGCCGATGACGTCCGCCAGCGTGGCGACCACCAGGCCGCCCACCGGGCCAAACAGCATGCCCGCTGTCGCCAGCGCGATAAAGCCAAACGACACCCGCAAAAAGCCAGTGGTAAAGCTGAGCATGTAGGTGAGCACGATGGCCAGCGCCACCAGCAGCCCCAGCATCACAAGGGTTTGGGTGGACATGCGGGCCTTCTGTTTCACGGGGTTGTTCACGGTGTTTTCCATGTTGCCTCCTGAATGCTTAATCTGTCACGATATAGACACGCTGGAACAAAAACTCATTGAGCGCTTCGCGGTTCTTGCGAAAGTCCATCAATTGGCTGGCGCCGCCGTAGTAGTCAAACGCGCGGTAGGTGTTCTCCACCGGCAGGCGGAACATCTCCACCGGGGTGCCCCGCATGGCGAACACCATGTTAAAGGCGTCCAGTACGTCGGACGTGGTCATGTTGGTTTTGAGGATGTTGTTCATCACGCTGTCCAATATGGCCTGCGCCTTTTCGTAGCTGACGTCCTTGAGGCTGTCGGCGATGGTGCTCAGCACCAGGCGCGAGCGGTACGTGCGGCCAAAGTCGTGTGCGTCGCCGTTGGAGGCGGGCACACGCCTGGTGCGCATGTAGATGACCGCCGCGTGGCCGGTGAAGTGGTAGGTGCCGGCCCCCGCCATGGCGGGCTTGGTGCTGTCGGGCGATATGGCGTAGCGCTTTAAGTAGTTGGCCTCGGCGTCGGTCACCGTCAGCTCCACCCCGCCCACCGCGTCCACGATGGACTGCACCTGGCTCCAGTCCATCATGATGTATTTATCAATATTGATGCCAAAGTGGCGGTTGATGGTCTGCACCAGCCCCTCCACGCCAAACTCCTTGACAATGTAGGTCAGCCGGCCGGGCTTGTCGTCCGGGTGCACCACCAGCATATCACGAATAAACGACGTCACCATCATGCGCTGGGCCACCTCATCCACCGTGACCAGCACCATGCCGTCAGAGTAGCCCAGGGTGTCCAAGCTGGCGTTCCAGGAGTCCATGCACAGCAGCAGGTAGTGGTGCACACCCTTGGGGTTTTCGGGCACCTGGTCAAAGTCCAGCACGTCAATGTCGGGTATTTCCTGGGAAAGCGCGGCCGGGGCAAGCCCCAGCAGCAGCAGCGCAAGCAACGCGTTCAGCAGCCGTTTCATTTGTTGGTTTCCTCTTGGGAGGCGTTTTGCAGTTCGTCCACGCGCTCCAGTATCACGCCGGCATCGTTAAAAAACTCCAGCGCGAAGTCGTCCGGGTAGCCCTGCTCGTACACCACGCGGCGGATGCCGGCGTTCACCAGAATCTTCGCGCACACGCTGCAGGGCTGGTGGGTGCAGTAGCAGGTGCCCCCGTCAATGGACACGCCCAACTTGGCCGCCTGGATGACGGCGTTTTGCTCGGCGTGGATGGCATAGCATATCTCGTGCCGGGTGCCGGACGGTATGTTCAGTTTGCGGCGCAGGCACTCCCCCCGCTCCACACAGGTGCGAATGCCCGCCGGCGCGCCGTTGTAGCCCGTGGTCATGACCCGTTTATCTTTCACAATGACCGCGCCAATCGCCCGGTTGGGCTGAAAACAGCTGCTCCAACTGGCCACCAGGCGCGCCATTTCCATGAACCGTTGGTCCCATTTATTCATGCGAAAACTCCCCTCGAAACACTGGCTCACATTATATAGCCGGTGCGTAAAGGGTGTCAAATAATGCGGCGGGTTCGCCGGGCGGAGGGAACTTTTTCCGCGCTTTGCGCGTCATAATGGTACAATCCGGGTATGAAAACGACAAGAACAGGAGGCACATGATGTATAGAAAGAGATTGTTCACCCTGCTCACCGCCCTGGTGATGCTGCTGGCGGCACCCGCCGCCCTCACGGAGGCGGCGCCGGCTGAAACCGCCTATGAAGTCACGCTGAGCACCCGCTACAGCCCCCGGCTGTACGCCCTGGCGCAGTTTGAGGACACTTCCTTCACACCCGCGATGGCGCAGCCGCTGCTCATTGGGCTGGCCAGCCACTTAAACAAGTTCACCACCACGCTGCTGGTGAGTGAGAGCGGCATATCCGGCATCACGGGCACGGAGAAGGCCGAACTGATGAGCTTTCAAGCGGCGCTGGATGATGACACCGGGCTGACCGGCTTCACCACCACCCTGCTGCCGGGCATCCGCATGCGCACGCCTTCGGGCATGATGACCGCGTTAAAACAGCAAGCCGGCCTGCAGGATGTCAGCGTGACAGCCGGAGAAGCCGTTGGCGCGCTGGCCAAGTACGCGGACTTTGTGCTTAACCAGTTTGACGGCTTACTGAAGGACGCCGCGGCGGAAGAGGGCCTATACCAGGACCTGCACGGCGGCAACTATATTGCCCGCGCCGAGGTCACCGTGACGGCCTATGCCCTGGCGGATGTCATCGACGCCTTTGCCGACATGCTGGCGGAAGACGCCCTGGCGCAAAAGCTGTTCCCCCACGTCGCACAGGAGTTCAAGGCGGCTATGCAGAACGTGCGCCAGCGCCCCAATGACGACCTGCTGCTCATCCACGCCTACCAAAATGCCGAGGGCGCCACACTCTATGACATCCGCAGCAACCCGGAGGACCGCTACGAGCCCTTCCGGGCGGAAGTGCTGGTTACCCAACAGGAAAATGAGCCCGGCCGCACCGCCCTGCAGGCGGACTGGGTGCTGACCGCGCCCAACCTGCCCATCACCCCGGTGGGTGAAGACACCACCAACGCCCACTGGGCGGCGGCCAAGGAAGCCATTCGCTCGGGTGAAAACCGGGACGGCCTGCTGCTGGACGGCACGGTGGACACCACCACCCAAGACGGCGTCACCGCCCTGGTGGGCAGCATTGGCACCACCATAGAGGGCGAGCGGGGCGCCCTGCGCCTCTCCGCCCGGCACGAGGAACAGGTAAAACTGACCGACGCCACCCTGGACTTTCTGTACCAGCTGGATGAGCCGCTGCTCACCCTGCAGGCGCAGGTAAAGCCCACCGACGCCACCCCCGCGGCGCCCCTTCAGGACGGGCTGATGGACGTGGAACTGGCGGACAGCATTTCGCCCGAAGACCAGCAGCTGCTGACCGCCAGTTTTCAAAAGGGCTGGCCGCAATTGATGGAACGCCTGGCTGCCGCGCTCTACTAAACCCGCGGCCCGGCACGGGCATAACGAACCCCAAAGCAAACAGCATGCGGCGTAACTTCCGCATGCTGTTTGTGTTTTCAGATGTGTTACAGCAAACCCGCGATGCCTTCCCCTTGGGCAAGTTCCTGCAGTGTGTACGTTTCCGCCTGGAGCACTTCTCCGGTTTGCGGGTCAACCGTGACCCGATAGCGCGGGGCCGTTTCCGGATGTCCGTCCGTCGCCAAGTCCGCCTGCCTGTTTTGCGGCGCCAAATGCACCCGCCAGACCGGCACATCACCGGACATTTCATACAGCGCGTAAGCGGTTTCGTATGCCGCCACAGACGCCTTTCCGTCAGACGGCAAGCTTCGCGCCGCACGCCGCGCCGCGGCGATGGCCTCTGCCTCAGGGAGCCCGTCCGCTTCTGGCACACCATAAACGTAGCGGCAATAAGCCTGGGTCACGGGGTCCAATGTGCCCCCTTGGGCTTCACGCAATGCCAAGGGTCGTATGTCGGCTGACCACTTGGCGCGAACCTCGTGTGTCCATGCCATCATGGGGGCAAAGCCCTGCTGGGCCAAAAACTGTTCAGTGGCCAACGCCGTGTCCGGCCAGTCCTGGTATCCATACACGCCCATGCGAAGCGCCGTGATGAAGTGCTGGGGATGCACCCGGCCGGTCTGTGGGTCTACTTCTACATATATCAGCTGTGACTCATCCTGTTCACTTTGGCTTGACAGTTCCACCAGCCACACGGGCTGCTGGTTCTCTGTCGTATACACACGTTGCCCATCTTGCTCCACTTCCTTTGGAAAGACCACATGCGCTGTGAACGCCTGGTACTGCGAAAGCCGCTCAAAGGGTATGCCCATCCACGCGGCGGCCTGCGCGCTGGCGATGCGAACAGCGGTTGGCCCGTCGATGGCATCAGGGGCGGGTAACACGTACCGCTCAATATCCGGCCTTTGCACGCCGGCCTCTGTCAGGGTGCTTGTGAACCACACTTTTTGCTCCACAGTCCACGCGCGAAAGTCTCCCCATATTCTTTCCATGATGGTTTGGAAAGTGACATGCTCTTGCTGCCTGGACAGCCAGCTGGTCATGATGTCCTTGGCAAGGGCCGAGCGCGTGTGCGTATCCAGGCGCTCATCCCGCATGCGCTTCACCTGTTCTGTTTCTTCTATGTATCCGTCCGCCACCAACGAATCAACCAGGTGGATTTGCTCCTGCAGGCTCCACTGGTGAAACGTGGTGCCCTGCCGTTCCTTCCTTAGAAACTGGGCAGCTTCTGTCCACCCCAGGGTGACGGCGGCCACACCGCCCGCCAGCAACACCAGCGCCAGCACAAGCGCCAGCACAGCAGGGCGTTTGCGCTTCATGCCGTTTCCCCCGCGGGCGCAGTTAAGCAGCGCCGCCACCTGTACCTCACGCATATCCAAGCTGGACAGCCCAGTGTCCATCACCCGCCGCACGCGATTGTCATGCATCAGTAACTCCCTCCTGTCAGCACTGTCTTCAGCGCGGCCTCCGCCTTCTTCAGCCGGTAATGCGCCGTAGCGGCTGATATGCCCAGCACCGAACCTACCTCCTCCAGCGTCATGCCCTGGTAGTAGTACAGCAGAATGACCTGCTTTTGCTTCTCAGGCAGCCGCATAATGTCCAGCAGCAGTGTGCGGTCTTCCGGGTCGGTCAGCAGGTACCGGCTGGGCAGTTCCTCCAGCGCCCGCTCCGTGTCCGCATAGCGAAACCAACGGGAACGGTGATAGTCGTGGCACACGTTGATGGCGATGCGCATCAGCCATGCTTTCTCGTTTTCAATGCTTTGGCGCTCCTGGCGCTCCATATGCTTCCATGCTTTCAGAAATGTGTCCTGGGTCGCGTCCTCCGCCAGGGACTTATCCGCCAAATACACAAAGCAAGTGCGCAGGATGGATGGCCCGTGCTGGCGTACCCAGCCTTCAAAGCGCTGCGCTTTCTGGTCTGCGCCGTGTTCGGTTCCCGTCACACCCTCACCCCCTCACCATGATAGACGCGGCTGAGCCCCTATATTTTCAAACCAACCATGTGAAGATGAAAAAGGCGGCGAAATTCGTCGCCGCCAGATGGAGAGTCTTTGCATGCGCAATGAACGCGGCATGTCAGTGATGTGTCAACTGCACATCCCCCGCGAACAACAGCGTGCCGTCCTGGGTGACGCCCACGCAGAAGGTCCGCCCGCAGGCGATGTCCACAATGCCCGACCAGCCGGCGATGTCGTCCCGCACCAATTGCTTGTTTTGCCCCGCCGCCAGCGCCATGCCCTGCGCGGTCAGCCCCACCAGAAAGCCGTTGCCGGCCTGAATGTCCGCGATGTCGGTCCAGCCGCGCACGTCTTCATTCATCTTGGGGCTTAAGGCGACCACCGCGCCGTCCCCGCGGATGCCAGCCACAATGGGTTCGCCCTGCGAAATCCCGGTACCGCTTTGCCACTCGGACGCGAGCATGCCCGCCTCCACCAACACGATGTCCTGCCAGCTATGCAGGGTATCCCGGTCGCTTTGCGCAAAGGCGCCCTCATGAAATGTCCAGGTGGAGTGCACCCGGCCGCCTTGTATGTACAGCACGTCATCATAGTAGCCATACCCGGCCGCGAACGCCTGCACGCCAGAACCTGCCGGCAGCACCTGCTTTCGCTGGTTGTTCCCCATGAGGGCCATCAGCTGCCCATCCGCCATCAGCGCAAGCAGGCTGTCATCCACCGCGTCAATGGCTTGAAAGGGCACCAGGGCGCCATCCGCGCCCATGACGCCCTGGATGCCGTTTTCCGGCCCGCGCATGCCCCACTTGTACACGCTGCCATCCTGCTTCAGCCCATACACCGTGTAAAAGCCGGCCGCCACCTGGATGACGTCCCGCCAGGTGTCGGGGTGCGCCCCTTGGAGCAGTTCCGGGTACTTGTGCTGCTGCCCGCCAAACACGGCGGTGCCGTCGCTTTTCAGCGCGATGAGCATGTTGTGGTTGGCCGCCACCTGCTTTACGTTGGTGAACAGGATTTCCGGCGGCACCACCATGTCCGCGCGCACCCAGGCGTCCACCGGGGTGACCCGGTCTGCGTTGTAGGTGTTCACCTCCAGCCAGGTGTGCCCGCCGCGCTCCTGCCAGGAGCGGATGAACACTTCCTCGCCCCGCTGTTTTTTGAACAGGATGTCCCCGCCGGGCGTCTTGCGCACATTGACATCGTCCATGGCGAACTCGCCAAAGCCCCGCTGGTGGGCAAGCCCGGTCAGCGGCAGCAGGCACAGCAGCAGGAACAGGCAAAGCACCTGCGTCTTCCTTCTATGGCTCATCGCTTTATCCTTTCATAGGCCGGGCGGTCACTGCATGCCCTGCCACAGCGCCTGCTGCTCCCGCTGATAAAAGGCATCATAGGCTTCGCCCATGCCCTGGACTTCCATGTCGTAGGTCTCATCAAACAGCAATTCAGGCTCCGTGCCCACGGGGCCGTACGCGTACACCCGGGCGTACAGCTGGTTGTACCAATGGGTGGTGGTGAACGCGCCCTCCTGTTCCTGGGTGGTCACCGCGTTTTCCACCGCCGCGCCGCGCACGGGCGCCAGCCGGTTGCCATCCCACCTGAACAGCGTGCTTTCATGCAAGGCGCCCGCCAGGCCGCTGGTGCCCTGGGACATCACCAACTGAAGCCCGGGATACACCACCGGGTTAAACAGCCCTTCCTCCTGGCCGTCATCCACCGCCTGGTAGCGGTCGCCTTGCTTTATAAACAGCCGAAACACGGCGTTGCTGGCCCCGGAGGACACCATCACCGCCAGGTCGTCCGCGCCGTCAAAGTTGACATCCAGGCTGTGCACCACCGGCGTGGATATGTCGGATACCACATGCAGCGGCTGGCCGTTTGGCGCGGTGATCCGCAGGATGACGGGGGCCAAACTCCGCCCCCGGCTCGTAGGAGCTGTCCACCAGTTCATGGGGCAGAGGGAATTGCGGCGTGTCATACACGCTGATGCCCTCGGGCGCTGCCAGGGACGCGGGCACCAGACACACCAGCGCCAGGGCAAGCAGCAGCAATCGTTTGTTCATCTTGGTTCCTCCACCATCAAAGGGCGGCAAAAGGCCGGCCCCGTTCATTGTTAACCATAAAACGAGGGCCGGCCGTCAATCTATGCAATTTCGGGGGTCGCTTACTCCGCCAGCGCGCGGTTGACCTGGTAGCGCAGGCGCTCCAGGTATGCCGGGCCCAGGTCGTATTCTGTGAACGTGGGCAGCTCGCCTGCCTGCTTCATGATGTCCACCGTGCGTTCACGCCCCACCTTTTCCTCCAGCGCCTGCAAGGCCCGCAGGTCCTGCATAGCATGGAAAAACTGCATCAGCCGCAGTGACTCCACGGGCTTTCCGCCGGGGCCCGGGTACACCTGGAAGGCGTCGCCCGCGGGCGCGAAGCCATCGGCGTCCGGCTGTATCCAGGGCTGGATGACGTCGTCCGCCAGCTGGCTGTAGTAAAAGTTAAACGCCCACTGCAGGAAGCCGTGGATGTTGTTCAGGTACAGCTGCGCGCCCAGTATCCGGGTTCTGGCCCCGGGCAGGGAAATGAACGTGTTGCTGACATCGCGGTGCTGGGAAATGCAGTAGTAGGTCCACAAATCCGGCACCTTGGCGTCCAGGAACGGCTGAATGTGGTCAATGCCGGGGATGGGGTGCTCCACCGCGCCCGACAGGTAAAACTGCACGTCACTTAACGCGTCCATGATGGTAAAGCCCTGCAAGAAGGGCGTCACCAGGGCTTTGGCCTTGGTGTACTGCTGAATATGCTCAGCGTTGGGCTCGTCCGATATGTGGAAGATGGTGCGCTCCGCGATGCCCAGGCGCTTGAGCTCAGCCACCACCGCCGGCAGGTATGCCGCCAGGAAGGCCGCGTAGTCGTCCCCCAGGGCGTCGGTCTCCCAGCCAAACAGCTGGCGGGTTTCTCCGTCCACCCGGGCAACGATTTGCGGCGCGTGGTAGGCCCCCCACTGGGTGAACAGGTGGGCCATCTCATAGTGGGTGACCCCCGCCTCTTCACACATCGCGATAAAGCGGCGAAGCTTGTCAAATTTGAAGGTATAGGTGCCATTATCCAGCGCGATATCCACCAACTGGGCGGTGGGGCGCCGGGTGCCCTTGCGGGTATCCAGCGGCGGGGTGTGAATGGGCACCAGCATCATGTTCACCCCGCGCTTGACAGCCAGGGTGATGTAGTTGCGCAGAATGTCAAAATGGGCGTCTGAAAACATGGGCACGGCGTAGTAGTCGCTCAGCGCGTCCGCGTGCAGCCAGCGGGCGTGCACCAGGCGCTGGGGCGGCAGCTTTGCCGCCATCACCTCAAAAGGGATGGTGACTTCGTTCAGCGCCTCGCCCGCGTCATCAGTAAAGGCGACGGTGCAGGTGTAGTTGCCCGCGGCGAAACCTTCCGGCACCTCAATATCCAGCCAGAGGGCATCCCACTGGTTCACGTACACGGGCACCGGCGCGCCCGGGCGGATGGGCAGCAGCGGGTCCGGGTACAGGCCCGGGCCGCGGCGCAGGTAGCCGCCCTGGGTGTCCGCGTGGGCGGCAAAGCGCACAGGCACCTGCGCCACCCGGCGCACCGTGACAGGGCAGGGGCAGGAAACCTGGTAGCGCACCATCACCCGGTCAGAGGGCGCGGGCTCAAGCCATGTGAGCGCCGCCTGCACCGACAGGGTCTCTCCCTGCAGGGCGGACAGCGGCAGGTCTGGGTTCAAGGGCTCGGGCGCCTGGTCCACAAACACCTTGGTCAGGGCATGTACCAACACGGGCTTCAGCGGCATGACGGTCTCCTTTCAAGCGGGGGGGTTGTTCATTTGCCCTCAGTATAAGGCACCGGGCAAATGGTTTCAACCAGGTGTGCACGACCTTTTGCCGCGGCGCCGGCTGTGATATACTCAGCGAAAACCATAAGCGAAAAGAGAGGTCATCCCATGCCGTATCCGCAGATTATCAGCATTCCCAACAACCCGGCCCTGGAGGGCATGGCGGAAGTATTGCCCGACATCACCTACGCCAATGAGGGCGGCGTGGAGCGCAAGCTCAGCCTGCTGTTGCCCTGGTCGCAGGAGGGGCAGCCGCGTCCCCGCCGGCCGCTGATTGTGTTTGTGCAGGGCAGCGCCTGGACCACGCCCAACCCCAACTATCAGCTGCCCCAGCTGGCGCGCTACGCGCAGTTTGGCAATGTGGTGGCCACGCTTGGCCACCGCGACAGCACCCAGGGGCACCCCTTCCCGGCGTACCTGCAGGATGTCAAAACGGCCATCCGCTTTTTGCGGGCGCACCAGGCGGAGCTGGGCATCGATCCGGAGCGCGTGTGCCTGTTTGGCACCAGCTCCGGCGGCAACGCGGCGCTGCTGGCGGCCCTCACCCCCAATGACCCGCGCTATGAAACCGCCGAATGGCACGAGCAATCCAGCGCCGTCAATTGCGTCATCAGCTGCTTTGGCCCCACCGACATGCGGGCGCTGGCCCACGGCCACGTGGAGCAGTTCGCGCAGGACCCCGCCTTCTCCGGGCTGCTGGGCGAGCGCACGGCGGAGGAGGTCATCAAGCTGATGAGCCCCATCCTGGAAATCGGCCCGGGCAAAACCGTGCCGCCGGTGCTGCTGGCCTACGGCGACGCCGACGAACTGGTGCCCTTCTACCAGGGCGAGAGCATGTACCGCGCGCTGATTGACCAGGGCTACAACGCCCGACTCATCCGCGTCATCGGCGCCCCCCACGAGGGCAGTTTCTGGAGCGCCCGGCTCTTTGGCCTGTTCGCGGACTTTTTGCGGGAAAACCTCTAACCCCACCGCCGCACAGATGTGCGGCCTTTTTGTCTTTTCATCAAACGAAGCAGGAGAGGTACAAACATGGACATCACCATCCAACGCAAACCGGCATTCGCCGTGGCGGGGCTGCTGGCAAAGGCGATCGGCTCTGCCCAGTGTCCCGAAACGTGGGAAAGGTTGTTTGAAAAGCACGCCTGGGAAGACCTGGCGCGCCTTGGCAGCGGGCAAAGCTACGGCGTGTGCTTTGACATGCAGCCTGATGAGCGCTTTCACTACCTGGCCGGCTACGATGTGACAGATGTTACCGCCGCCAAAGACATGGGGCTGGACGTGCTTGAAATACCAGAAACCGAGTACGCCGTGCTGCCGCTGAAGGGCGCTGTGCCGCAGGCCATTCACAAAGGCTGGCAGTACGCGATGGGCGTGTACTTTCCCGCGCACGGCTACGTGCATTCCGGCGCGCCGGACTTTGAGGTCTACGGCCCGGGCGACCTGCATGCCGAAGACTATGCAATGGCGCTGTGGATTCCGGTGAAAAAGGCGGAGTAGGCGGCCAGCCGCCGCAATGCCTTCCTTTCCTAAGGGCGAAACTGTTACAAATATCCCTTGTCTTTGCGGCCGCGCTGGGTATACTGAAGGTAGATAGACGTTTCCCTCCCTGACGACCGCAAAGGAGGATGCCATATGAATACACCCAGAAAACTGCTGCACGGCCTGTTCGCCCTGCTATTGGCCGTGGCGCTGCTGCCGCTGCCCGCATTGGGCGAAGCGCTGCCGCCCCTGGTCATCACCGAGCCGGACAAAACCCCTGCGCCCTCGGAAGCACCGGCGCCTGTGTTTGAGCCGCTGAAGGCGCCCAAGGGCGCCATCAACCGCTACTACACCGCGCTGAAACTGCCGGGGTACGAACACACCGTGTACGCCTTCACGGCGCCCGGCGGCATGACCCAGTTCCGGGTATACGGCAGGCTGGACAAAAAGCGCGGCATGTACGAAGCCGCGGTTACACTAACGGATACGGCGGAGGGAGCGGCGCAGGCATTCGTGGTTGAGGTCATCGGCACAAAGCCCGTGAAGGACGCCAATGCCGCCTTTGCCGCGGGCAAGCCACTGAAGTTGTCCGCCGCGGACGTGCCCGAGGGCTACCGCACCACCACCAAGCCCGGGGTCATCTGGTTTACCAACCTGTTTGGGCAAAAGGAATACCGGGTTCTGGGCCAAGTGCAGGGCATTGGCGATGCCTGGTACCCTGCCGCCAACGGCAAGCCCAGGCGCGGCTCCCTGGCCATTGACATCGCGCAGGACGCGGCGCGCTTCAGAGCGGACGGCGCCAAGTACTTAAAGGTGCCAAGGGAACTGCGCAACGGCTTTGCGCTGCCGGTGTTCGTGTTCACCACGGACGGCGTCAAGGTCACCGCCCTGACGGACAAGCCGGTGCTGAATGTGGAAAGCCTGAAGTAATCAACAACAATTTCCTATGCCGGGGTACAAACGCGTGCCCCGGCTTTTCTTTGCCGCATTTTGGCAAAACCCCGTTTTGCGTATTGACACTTGAACATACGCTCAACTATAATCGAAGCACGGTTGACTGAGTATTCAATTGTTGAAGCGAGGTGCGACATGAAAAAGACCTATACCTTACAAAACCTGGGCTGCGCCAACTGCGCCGCCAAGATGGAACGCAAAATCGGCGCGCTGCCGGGTGTCAGCAGCTGCGCCATTAGCTTTATGACGGCCAAGATGTGGCTGGAGGCGGACGAAGGCAGCCTGCCCGCCATTGAACAGCAGGCCGACAACATCATCCGCCGCATCGAGCGCGACGCCAGGCTGGTGCTATGAAAACACGGCTGTACCGCCTGATTGGCGCGGGCGCGCTGTTTGTGGCCGGGCTGCTGACAGAGGGCGCCCTATCCCTTGTCCTGCTGATGGCCGCCTACGCCCTGGCAGGGTATGACGTGCTGTGGCACGCGGTGCGCAACCTGTTTGGCGGGCAGGTGTTTGATGAAAACCTGCTGATGTCCATCGCCACCGTGGGCGCCGTCGCCATTGGCGAGTACCCGGAGGCCGTGGCCGTGATGCTGTTTTACCAGCTGGGCGAACTGTTTCAGGACCATGCGGTTGACCGCTCCCGCCGCTCCATCGCGGAGCTGATGGACCTGAAGCCGGACTGGGCCAACCGCCTGGTGGACGGCGTGCCCACCCGGGTCACCCCGCAGGAGGTGGCGCCCGGCGACCTCATTTTGGTGCGCCCCGGTGAAAAGGTGCCGCTGGACGGCGTCATATTGGAGGGGGTCAGCACGCTGGACACCGCCATGCTGACGGGCGAATCACAGCCGCTTGATGTCGCCCCGGGGCGGGACGTATATTCCGGCAGCGTCAACCTATTGGGGCCCCTTACCATCGAGGTGCAAAAGCCCTATGAGCAATCTACCGCCGCGCGCATTCTGGACCTGGTGGAGAACGCCAGCAGCCGCAAAAGCCGCTCTGAAAACTTCATCACCCGCTTTTCCGCGGTGTATACACCGGTGGTGGTCATATTGGCGGCGCTGTTGGCGGTGGTGCCGCCGCTGGTCACGGGCCAGCCGTTCACGGACTGGGTATACCG
>CAYFSN010000013.1:0-12078 GCA_964345845.1 uncultured Christensenella sp. | reverse complement strand
CGTGCGCGCTGGTCATCTCCATTCCCCTCAGTTTCTTTGGCGGCATTGGCGGCGCCAGCCGCCACGGTATCTTGGTGAAGGGCGGCAACTACCTGGAGACCTTAGCCCAGGTGCGCACGGTGGTGTTTGACAAGACCGGCACGCTGACCCACGGCCGCCTGTCCGTTTCGGGCGTACATCCGCAAGGCATGTCAGAAGAACATTTGCTGCGCCTGGCCGCCCACGCGGAGGCGCACTCCAACCACCCCATCGCCCGCGCGGTGCTGGATGCCTGGACACAAAAGCCCGACCTGACCGCCGTCAGCGATGTTTTGGAGCAGCCCGGCCTGGGCATCTCCGCCCAGTTTGAGGGCAAACCCCTGCTGGCCGGCAACCAGAAGTGGCTTTTGCAGCACGGCATCACGGCGGCAGCGCCCCTGGGCACCGGCAGCGCTGTGCACATCGCGTGGGACGGCCAGTACGCAGGCTATGTACTCACCGCGGACACCGTCAAACCCACCGCCCGGGCCGCCATTGACAGCCTGCGCCGCGCAGGCGTCAAACATATCGCCATGCTCAGCGGCGACAGCCCCAATGTGGTGAAGGCGCTGTCGCAGGAGCTGGGCATCCCCGACAGCCACCACAGCCTGATGCCGCAGGACAAGGTCGCCCGGGTGGATGAGATGCTGGCCGCCCAGCAAAAGGGGCAGAAGTTATGCTTTGTGGGCGACGGCATCAACGACGCGCCCGTCCTTGCCCGCGCGGATGTGGGCGTCGCCATGGGCGCCCTGGGCAGCGAGGCCGCCATCGAAGCCGCCGACATCGTGCTGATGGATGACGACCCCCGCCGCCTGCCCCTGGCCATCGCCATCGCCCGCAAAACCGTGGGCATCGCCCGGCAAAACGCCTTCTTCGCCATTGGCGTCAAGGTGCTGGTGCTGGCGCTGAGCGCCCTGGGCTACACCACGCTGTGGGCGGCCGTCTTCGCCGATGTGGGCGTCGCCGCTCTCGCCGTCATCAACGCCATGCGCACCCTGCGAAAGCACAAGGACGCTGTGTAACACGGAAAAACGGGTACCCATCCAAACAAAAAACAGCCTGGCCGCTTTCAGCATGCCAGGCTGTTTTCATGTTTCGTTCCTTGGGTTTACAGCAGGTCCTGGTACTCCGGCTTGCGCTCAAACTCGCGCTTGGCGTAGGGGCACAGCGGCAGCACCTTCACCTTGGCCGCCCGCGCGGCGTCAGCCACCGCTTTGACCAGGTTGGCGGCAATGCCCTGGCCGCCATAGGAAGGGTCCACTTCGGTATGGTCAATAATCCACAGGGTATCGGAAGGGGAATACGTGCACTCCCCCACCAGTTTGTCCTGGTCGTACGCCGCGGCGCGCTTGTTATCCGGTTCAAAGACTATGGTAATCATGTGGTCTCCTCGAATGTTTGCTACTTGCGGTCGTGCAGGCCTTCCACCACTTTATGCCCGGTGTCGCGCAGCTTCATGATGGGCTCGCTGGGCACGAAGTTGGTGTGCTCGCTGCCGGGCTTCACCTGATGGGCGGGCGCGGCCCAGCCCACGGCGTTGGTGATGACCTGCTGAATTTCCTTTTGATGGTAGATGGGAAAGGTCTCATGACCGGGCTGGAAGTAGAACACCCGGCCGCGGCCGCGGTTGTAGCAGCAGCCGCTGCGGAACACCTCGCCGCCTTCAAACCAACCGATAAAAATCAGCTCATCGGGCGCGGGGATGTTGAAACGCTCGCCGTACATCTCCTCATGGGGAATGATGATTTTCTCGTCAATGCCCTGGGTGATGGGGTGGTTGGGCTCAATGACCCACAGGATTTCCTGCTCGCCGGCTTCCCGCCACTTCAGATATCCCGACGGCGTGCCGCACAGCTTTCTGAAGATTTTGCTGGCGTGGCCGGAGTGCAGCACCACCAGCCCCATGCCGGCGATGACCCGGGCGTGCACCCGCTCCACCACTTCGTCTTCCACCCGCTCGTGGGCGGTGTGCCCCCACCAGATGAGCACATCGGTGTTGTCAAGCACCTCATCCGTCAGGCCGTGCTCGGGCTGCTGCAGGGTGGCGGTGCGGGTGTCATGCCCGGCCGCCTTTAAAAAGTCGGCGATGCAGCCGTGGATGCCCTTGGGGTAGATGGCGGCTACCTCCGGCACTTCGGTCTCGTGTATGTTTTCATTCCAAACGGTTACGCGAACAGCTTTCATGGTGTCCTCCTTATGTGTTGCTGGCGCAATTATACCATCACCCGCACCAGAATCATATAGCATGCCGTACCCGCCGCGATGCTTAAGATGGTACTGCGCCGCCACAGGTAGCTGAGCACCACCAGGGCGCCCGCTACGACCTCCGGCACAAAACGCGCCGCTGCCTGAAAGCCCAGGTGCCGCAGGCAGTACACCACCAGCATGCCGATGGCGGCATAGGGCAGCACCCGCCCCAGGTAGGTGATAAACGCGGGCGTGCGCCCGGCTGGAAACACCAGAAACGGCAAGAAGCGAATGAGCGCGGTACAAAGCGCTATGACCGCGATGAGGGATAGCATCCGCGCGTCCGTCATGGTACCACCTCCTGGCTGAGGGGTTTTTTCAATGCGGCCAGGCACAGCAATATCATGCCCATGGCGGGCAATATAAAGCCCTCCGGCCCAAACAGCAGCAGGCTGATGACCGAGCAGACCACCCCAATGACCGCGGGGCGTCGGGCGCGGCGCGTGAGCCACTGGTCGGTAAAGATGACCAGGAACAGCGCCGTCATGGAAAACTCGATGCCGCGAAAGTCAAAGGGCAGCAGTTCCCCCGCCAGCGACCCCAGCAGCGTGCCCGCCACCCAGTAGCACTGGTTAAACAGCGACACAAACAGGTAGTACCGGTGCCTGTCCACGCCCTCTGGCGCGTCGCCCCGGCACAGCAGGCTGTAGGTTTCATCCGTCAGGCTGAAGATGAGGTAAGGCTTATTTGCCCCGGCGCCCCGGTAAGGTTTTAGCATGCTGACGCCATAAAACAGGTGCCGGGCGTTAATCAGCAGGGTCATCAGCGCGGCGGCGAGCAAGGTAGCCCCGCCGCTTAGCAGTTCCACCGCCACGTACTGCATGCTGCCGGCGTAGATGAACACGCTCATCAGCAGGGCATAGCCCGGGTGAAAGCCCCGCGCGCTCATCAGCACGCCAAAGCCCAGCCCCAGCACCAGGTACCCCGCCATTACCGGCAGGGTCACGGGAAATGCCGCCTTGGCCGCGCGCCTGTTCATGCTGTCCCTCCTTCTTTGGGCAATGAAGGTATTTTAGCAAAGACCCGGCCTGGGGCAACGCCCCGGCTGTCTTTCAGTTGTTCTTAACGCCGCGCGGCTTTGTTGACGAACGCTTCGCTGGGGGCTATATTGGTTTCAACAAATACATGGAGGATCGCATGCAGCCAATCGCTACGGTGGAGGGGGTTGTGCAGACCGGCAAACGCGTGGGCCGCACCCTGGGGGTGCCCACGGCCAACCTGCCCTACCCAGGCCCGGATGGGCCGCCAAACGGCGTCTACATCGCGGAGGTGTTTTTCCCGGATGAACAGCACCGGGCCGAGCCCGCGGTGCTCAGCCAGGGATTTCACCCCACGGTGCCGGGCGGCGGGCCCACGGTGGAGGTATTTTTGCTGAACTGCCGGGAGGACCTGTACGGCCGCCGGCTGCGGGTGGAATACCTGCAGTTCATCCGGCCGGAGGAAACCTTCCCTGACCGGGAGCAGATGCGCCTGCGCATGCTCAAAGACATCGAAGAAGCCCACGCCTATTTCGCGGCGCGGGCATAACCACCTGCCATCAATAACATACGGAGGAATACACCATGCCGAAAATCACCTTCCTGGGCGCCGGTTCCACGGTGTTCGCCAAGAGCGTGCTGGGCGACGCCATGCTCACCCCCGCGCTGAAGGACAGCATCATTGCCATCTACGATGTCAGCCCCCAGCGCCTGGAGGAATCCCGCGTGATGCTGGAAGCCATCAACCGCAACGCCGGCGGGCATGCCACCATTCAAGCCTACCTGGGCACAGAAAACCGCAAGGACGCATTGCGGGGCGCCAAGTACGTGGTCAACGCCATCCAGGTGGGCGGCTATGAGCCCTGCACAGTGACGGACTTTGAGGTGCCCAAGAAATACGGCCTCCGGCAGACCATCGCCGATACCCTGGGCATTGGCGGCATCTTCCGCGCGCTGCGCACCATCCCCGTCATGATGGACTTCGCCCGGGACATGGAGGACGTCTGCCCGGACGCCTGGCTGCTGAACTACTCAAACCCCATGGCCATGCTGACCGGCGCCCTGCAGCGCTATAGCGGCGTAAAAACCGTGGGCCTGTGCCACAGCGTGCAGACCTGCGTGCCCCACCTGTTCAAACACCTGGACATGCCCTATGACGACACCGTGCAGTGGACCATCGCTGGCATCAACCACATGGGCTGGCTGCTGTCGGTCAGCCGCGACGGTGAAGACCTGTACCCGGAAATCAGACGCCGGGCGTTCGCCCTTGAGGGCAAGCACAACGACATGGTGCGCTTTGAGCTGATGAAGCGCTTTGGCTACTATGTCACCGAATCCAGCGAACACAACGCGGAGTATCACCCCTGGTTCATCAAGGAAAGGTACCCGGAACTCATCGAACAGTTCAACATTCCGCTGGACGAATACCCCCGCCGCTGCATCGAGCAGATTCGCCGCTGGGAGGAGGGCAAGCACCAGCTGGTCAGCAATCCCAACCTGGCGCACGAACGCAGCCATGAGTACGCCAGCTACATCATGGAAGCCATGGAGCTGAACATGCCCTACAAGTTTGGCGGCAATGTGCTCAACACCGGGCTCATTGAAAACCTGCCCCGCAACGCCTGTGTGGAGGTAGCCTGCCTGGCCGACGCCAGCGGCATCACCCCCACCTATGTGGGCGCCCTGCCGGAACAGTTGGCGCAGCTAAACCGCAGCAACATTGGCGTGCAGCTGATGACCATTGAAGCCGCCATGACCCGCAAAAAGGACGCCATCTACCAGGCCGCGTACCTGGACCCCCACACCGCGGCGGAACTCAGCCTCAGCGACATCCAGGCCCTGTGCGACGACCTAATCGAGGCCCACGGCGACTGGCTGCCCGCCTTTACCTGAGCATAGCATTCAACTTCGCCCCTGCCGCGTCAACGAAAGAAGCCATACGGCGTTTGCTGTATGGCTTCTCCAATGATTGGTTTCGCTTCAGGCGTCGGTTGACGGCCCGTAATCCAGCGTTTCGTGGCTGATGAACTTGCTGCCAGGCCCCCAATGCTGCCCATCCAGCACCACCCGGTACCCGGTCAGGTTTTCCACCCACCAGTCGCGCCAGTGCTTTTCGGGCAGGGCGTGCTGCATCATCAGCGCCATGATGACCCCGCCGTGGCACACCAGCCGGGCATGGGTTTCACCCCGAGCGTGCAGGTCCGCTACCAGTTGCTCAAGCGCTCCCATCACCCGCTTGGCAAAGCCCAGCCTGCCTTCGCCGCCTTCCATGGGCTGAAGGCCGCCGTCTGCATTCCAGGCGATAAAGGCCTGGTCCTGCTTCAATTCCTCCGGGCTGCGGCCTTCAAAGGTGCCGAAGCTCATCTCCCGGAAGCCCTTCAGCACATCCTGCCGCGCGTTGGGAAACAGCGCCGACGCGGTCTGCTGGGTGCGCTGAAGCGGCGTGACATACACCTGCCGCACCTCCGGCTGAATGTGCCCGGCCAGAACCGCCTGAAGGCCCGCTTCACTCACCGGCATGTCCGTGGAGCCCACATACCGGCCTTCCACGTTGCCTGCTGTCTGCGCGTGTCGTATGAACTCGATGGTCATTTCTTCCTCCAGGTATATCGTTCCGCCAAAGCGGTGCCCCCATTATACACCATGGATGTAAAAAGCGTGTTAATCTGCCGCGGGGTCGTCCCCCCAGGCGCCCAGCAGCTGGCGAATATAGGCGGGTACATCCATCTGATAGGCTTGGGTCAGCGGCCCGGTGCTGAGCACCTGGTCGACCAGGCCGTCCATCAGCACGCGTCCGCGGTAAAGAAGTACCGCACGGGTGCCATAGACGCGGGCCAGGCTCAGGTCATGCACCACACTGACCACAGCCCGCCCGGGCTGTTTCAGCCACTGGCTGATGACCTGCATGGTCTGCTGCTGGTACGTCAAGTCCAGGTGGTTGGAGGGTTCGTCCAGCAGCAGCATGCTGGGGTTTTGCGCCAGCACCTGCGCCAGGAACACCCGCTGCAGTTCGCCGCCAGATAGCGTTAGCACGCTTTGCTTCAGCAAATGCCGCACCCCGGCCGTGTCGATGGCCTCCTGGGTAAGCCGCTCGTCCTCCGCTGAAGGCGTGCCAAACATGGTGGCTGCGGCGTACCGCCCCAGGCGGATGACCTCCTCCGCCGTGAAGGCATAGCCCACCTGGTGGCGCTGGCTTAACAGCGCCAGGTGCCGTGCCCGCACGCGGGGCTTCATGCCGCGCAGGTTTTCACCGCCGTAGGTCACCACCCCTTCATAGGGGATGCCCTGGGTGATGGCATTAAGCAGGGTGGATTTGCCGGCGCCGTTTGGGCCCACCAGCATCAGCCACTCACCGGGGCGCACCTGAAAGTTGATGTCTTCAATAATGGTCTTGCCCGACAGGGAGACCGTAAGCCCTTGTACCGACAGCATCAGCCAGCCCTCCCCTTGCGCACAAACAGCGTCAGGAACAGCAGCGCGCCCGCCAGGGAGGTGACCACGCCAATGGGCAGCTCCATGGGGTTGAGCACGGTGCGGGCCAGCAGGTCCGCCACCATCAGGAACATGGCGCCGCCAAAGAGTGACGCGGGCAGCAGCCGACGGTGGTTGGGCCCCACCAGCAGGCGCGCCATGTGAGGGGTAACCAGCCCCACAAAACCAATGCTGCCGCCAATGGACACCGCGATGCCAATGAGCGCCGCCACGCACAGCAACACCCGCAGCTTGACCCCGCGTACATCCACGCCGACGCTGCGGGCGTTGTCCTCCCCCACGGCAAAGGCATTCAGTGCCCTGGCGTTCAGCAGCAGCACCGCGCCCACAGGCAGCAGGGCACCAAACATAATCAGCGCCTCCCGGTAGCCGCTGGCCGCGAGAGAGCCCATGGTCCAAAACGTGATGGAGCGAAGCCGCTCCCCCGAAAAGGTGACCACCAGGCTGATGAGGGCGCTGGCGAACATGCTGAAGATGACGCCGATGAGGATGATGGTGTGCGTGCTGAAACTGGCGTCCACCCGCCAGGCCAGCCCCAAAATGAGCAGCAGCGACAGGAACGCGAACAGCATGGCCATGCCCATGACGCCAATGTCAGAAAAGCCGGGCAGGGACACCCCAAAGGCCAGTGCCAGCACCGCGCCCAGGGACGCCCCGGTGGAGACCCCCAGGGTGGAGCCATCCGCCAGCGGGTTTTTCAGCAGCCCCTGCATAGCCGCGCCGCAAAGCGACAGCGCAGCGCCCACGCCCGCCACCGACAGCACCCGGGGCAGCCGTACCTTTACAATGATGTTGCCCGCCAGCCCGGGCGTTTCCCGGCCCAGCAGGGCGCCCCACAGGGCGGATAGGGCATCCCCCGGGGCAATGGCCACACTGCCCAGGCATACGCAGACAAGCGCGGTGAGCAGCGTCAGCAGCGTCATGGCCGCGTAGTGGCCGGGCCCAAACCCCTCCCGGGAAGCAGAAATGGATGGTGTCATGCTCTCCTCTATGTGCCATGCCGCTTACGGCAAGGCATGCGGTTGCGGGGCCGCTTGCGCGGCCCCGCTTTGGCATTTAGGCGGCCGGCTCCTGGGCCGCGTCCGCTTCAAAAGCAATGTTGTACAGCGCCTCCGCGCCCAGCGCCAGGCGCGGGCCCGGGCGGGACAGTTCATCCGCGTTAATCATCACCACACGGCTGTCCTTCACGGCCTTCAGGGCATCCCAGCCGGCGCGGCCGCTGATTTCCTCAATGGGGGTGGGGCCGTCGCCAAAGTACATGGCCACGGTAACAATGTAGTCCGGGTCACGTTCCAGCACCTGTTCCTGGCTGATTTGCGCCCAGCCTTCCACATCGGCAAAGGTGTTTTTCAGCCCCAGCAAGTCGGCGATTTCCTGCATGAAGGTGCCCTGCCCCGTGGTCCACAGGCCCCACTCCAGCGGGCTCACCTCAAAGTACACAGTGGCTTCTACGGGGTTTGCCTTCGCCTTTTCAGCCAGCGCCTCCAGCGCATCCTGCATGGCTTTCACGGCATCCGCCGCTTCGGTGTCGTGCCCGGTCACTGCGCCCAGCAGCAGCATGGACTCATACACGCCGGCGATGTCCTGGGCATCGGTCACGATGACGGCGATACCGGCCTTCTCCAGCGCTTCCACCTGCTCCTGTTTTTGCGCCATCTTGGCCATGATAACGGCATCCGGCTCCAGCGCGATGATTTGCTCCACATTGGTTTCGTTGCCGGACTGCACCACGGGTGCTGTCAGCGCCTCGGCGGGGTAGTCCACATACTCACCGCGGCCTACCAGGGTTTCGCCGGCGCCCACCGCGAACAGCACCTCCGCGTCAGACGCGGTCAGCGCCACCACCTTCTTGGCGGCTTCCGCTAAGGTCACCTCGCGGCCGACCATGTCGGTCACGGTGATGCCCTCGGCGGACACCCCCAGCACGCTTACCGCCATGAGTACAGCCAGAAACAGAGCGACTTTGGAAAACTTCTTCATGAGTTTTCCTCCTTTCATATGCAATTGAACAGTCGCTCACAAACGGGGACGCCCAATGGACGTCCCCGGCTAACATAGCCTTCCCCATCCCCAGGAGCTGACGGCCTTTCGCCGTCACTGCGTGTCCAGGTCTCCCGGCTTGGCATCATCCTTGGGGCCGCCTTCCCGCCTAAGGCAGTGGCATATGACCCTTCGTCCGCTTCACGGTTGCTGGGACAGCGCGGAACTCGCATCCGCTTCCCATCGCGGCGCCTTTCGGCTGCCGCGGCGCTTTCGCGCAAACACACAGGCTGTTCAGTTGTGCCATCATTATACCCCCAAACATGCCCATATGCCAGCAGGAGTTTATCCGGTTGAAATCGACATTTTGGGGAAATTGATGAGGTTTATCCGGTTGAAATCGATATTCCCAGCCTACACAAAGACCGCGGCGTGCCCGCCGCGGTCTTGTTTGTTCACTAGCGCACTCGGCGCGAACATTGGCTGTTACTCGGCGTCTTCGAAGTCGCCTTCTTCTTCCTCGTCCAGGTGCTCCAGGAACAGGTCAAACACCTGCTGCATTTCCTCTTCATTGTCCAACGACACGTAGATGTCTTCGCCCTGTTCGTCCTGGGCAATCTTCATGATGACCACAGTGCCTTCGTCTTCGTCGTCCAGTTCTTCGTCTTCACCGGGCAGCTCCATCAGCACAATGTACTCGGTGCCGTCCATTTCGATGGTGGCCTGGTACTCAAACAGGCTGGTGACACCGTCTTCGTCCGTCAGCTCCACGATGTTGTCTTCCGCGTCGAATTCAGCCTCGATCACTTCGGTCTCCGGCAGGTCTTTCCTGGTTTCATCCATTGGTATATCCTCCTCGTTATCAGCGCCCCCGGCGCCTGGGTTTTTTGAAAGCGGGCTGTCCAGCCAGCCCTGTAAGATGAGGGCCGCGGCCACCATGTCCACCCGGCCGCGCCTGTCATCGCGGCGAACACCGCCCGAAATCAGCGCCATTTCGGCTGCCTTGGTGGTGAGCCGTTCGTCCATATATTCTACCCGCAGCCCGGCCAGTTCTAACTGCTGGCAAAACGCCTGCACCTTTTCCGCCTGTCCGCCCAGGGTACCGTCCATGTTGCGGGGCAGCCCCGCCACAATATACGCCACATCCTGCTGCTTCACAAGGTCAGAAAAAAAGCGCGTATCCGGGCCGTAGCCAACCCGCTGATACACGCTGTGCGGGGTGGCAATCATACCCCCCGCGTCTGACAGCGCGATGCCGATGCGCCTGTCACCAATGTCCAGGCCCATCACACGTGCCATCAGGCGCCAAACTGCTTCTGCACGTAGAAGCGAACCAGTTCTTCTAATATTTCATCGCGCTCCAGCCGGCAAATCAAGCTGCGGGCCTGGTTGTGGCTGGTGATGTAGGTGGGGTCACCCGTCAGGATAAAGCCCGTGATTTGGGCCACAGGGTCATACCCCTTATCCTGCAGGGCACGGTATACATGCTCCAGGATGCTGCCCGCCGTATCGGTGGCGACGTTGACCAGTTTTAACTCTGTGGTTCCTCCGAATTCTGTCATACCGCTCCCCTCCTTTTGTCCATTATACCCGGCAGATGAACAGCAATGCAAGGGGCGAACACACGGTTTGCCGCCTTTTTACAAAAGGATTGGTTAATTTCGGCCAAATTCTTTGTTGAACATGGTGTATGCCATTGTTCTGTTTGTCAAAACCTTTTGAAAATGTTGTGAAAAAGCGGGCAGGGTGATGTGCAAACGGCCGGTTGGTGTATAATGAGGATACCAACATAACCGGGCAACCGGCATCCAACCATAGAAAGGGGAACCACCTATGACAAAAAGAACACTGGCTATACTGCTGTCCCTGGCGCTGCTGCTGGGGCTGACGGGCGCGCTTGCGGAAGCCGCGCCGCAGGGCAAACTGGTCATTCTGCACACCAACGACGTGCATGGCCGCGCCCTGGCCGACCCTGTGGGCAATGTGCTTGGCTATGCCGCCGTCGCGCAGTACAAAAAGGACCTGGAGGCCGCGGGCGACAGCGTGCTGCTGCTGGACGCGGGCGACGCCTCCCAGGGTACCCCGCTGGTAAACCTGGGCTACGGCAAGAACGCCATCGCGTTTTTAAACGCGGCGGGCTACCAGGCCCTCACCCCCGGCAACCACGAGTTTGACTGGGGCGTGGACAACTTGAAGGCCCTGGCCGGCGAAGCCCAGTTCCCGGTGCTGGCGGCCAACATTATCGACAGCACCAGCGGCGAACTGGTGTTTGAAGCCAACACCATCTTTGACATGTCCAACGGCATGAAGGTGGGCGTATTCGGCCTCACCACCCCGGAAACCCTGACCAAGGCCCACCCCGACAAGGTGCGGGGCGTCGACTTCCTGCAGGGCGACAAGCTGGTAGAAGCGGCCCAACAGCAGGTGGACGAACTGAAAGAAGCGGGCGTTGACATCATCGTGCTGCTCAGCCACTTGGGCATGGACGAAGAAAGCGCCCCCAACCGCTCCACCGACGTGCTGGAGAAGGTCACGGGCATCAACCTGCTCATTGACGGCCACAGCCACACCACCCTGGAAGCCGGCGAAATGGTGGGCGACACCCTGGTCGTCAGCACCGGCTCCCTCGGGCAGTCCCTGGGCGTGGCCACCTATGACGGCGAAAAGTGGACGGCCTCACTGTACACCGGCAGCCCCAAAACCGCCGTTGTGGAAGTGGACGGCGAAGTGTACAGCGCCATCCTGACCGCCAAGTTGGACCCGGACGTGGAAGCGGTGGTCACAGAAGCGAACATGGCCGTGACGGAAGAACTGTCCAAGGTATTCGCCAAGACGGACGTATTCCTCAACGGTGAGCGCGACCCCGGCAACCGCACCCAGGAAACCAACCTGGGCGACTTTGCCACTGACGCCATCCTGTGGGCGGCGCAGCAGGCCCTGGGCGACCAGGTGCAGGCGGCTGTCACCAACGGCGGCGGCATCCGTGCCAGCATCGACATCGGCGACATTTCCATGAACGACATGAAGACCGTGTTCCCCTTTGGCAACGAAGTGGCGGTGCTGGAAGTGACCGGCGCCGAGCTGCTGGAAGCCCTGGAAGCGGCCACCCACTCCACCCCCAAGGCCATCGGTGCCTTCCCCCAGGTGGCGGGCATGCAGTTTACCATTGACACCTCCGTGGAGTATGTCAACGGCGAACAGTACCCGGACAGCACCTACTTCGCCCCGGCCAACCCCGGCAGCCGCGTGACCATCGAGTCTGTCGGCGGACAGCCCTTTGACCTGGAGGCCATCTACACCATCGCCACCAACGACTTTACCGCCGCTGGCGGCGACACCTACTACGCCTTCCGCTACCCCAACG
>CAYFSN010000012.1:0-31569 GCA_964345845.1 uncultured Christensenella sp. | reverse complement strand
CCGGCCCCATGCTCCCAAAGCACGTGCGCTACCAGGCTGCGCTACACCCCGAAGGAACATCGCTGTGATAGCGACAGCAAGAATAGTACATCATCAAAATGCATCTGTCAAGCCTTCTAAAAACAAAAATCTGGAGCCCAGGTATCGTACGTTCAACAGCGGGTGATACCTGTTCAGCACGTGCGCAAGACCTTGTTTTGATTGACAACGTCTTGCCCCTCCTCTATGATAAAAGAAAGAAATCAAGGAGGCAAACCATGACCGAAATGAAGAATCCTACCTTTACCATAACCATGCAAGACGGCGGTGTCATGTCCGGCGAACTTTACCCCCAGTATGCGCCGGAGGCAGTTGGCAATTTTGTAGCGCTTGCATCCGCTGGCTACTATAATGGCTTAACATTCCACAGGGTTATTCCCGGCTTTATGATTCAAGGCGGATGCCCCGAAGGCATTGGCATCGGCGGACCAGGCTACTGCATTAAGGGTGAGTTCGCTCAGAACGGGCACAACAATCCCTTGAAGCACACCAAAGGTGTGTTAAGCATGGCGCGCAGTCAGCGCAATGACTCAGCCGGTTCCCAGTTCTTCATCATGACCAGCGATTCTCCGCACCTGGACGGCGCCTATGCCGGCTTTGGCAAGGTGACAAGCGGTCTTGAAGTGGCTGATACCATCGTAAACAGCAAGCGCGACGGGCGCGACAAGCCCCTCACGCCGCAGGTGATTGAGAGCATTGTTGTTGAAACCTATGGGAAGGAGTACCCCTTCCGGAAACTGTAGGAGAGCATCATGGAGAAGCCGGAGACAATCAGTGTTCGTGTAGCGGGCAGGTTGTATAAGCTGCGTTCCACCTTAGATAAAAGGACCATTGACCGTGCCGTCGGCTACATAAACAGGCGCCTGCAGGAAGTGCACGCCATCAGCGCAAGCATGGACAGTGAAACAGCCGCTATTGCTGTGGCGCTGTCGCTGGCGGGTGAACTGGTGCAGGCGCAGGATGACAACCTTCGGCTTCACAAAGCGCTTCATGAGGCAAATGAACAGAGCAACTAAACCGGAATTGTTGGCGCCTGCAGGTAATATGCAGGCGCTTTGCGCTGCATTCAAACACGGCGCGGATGCCGTGTATCTTGGCGCTGAGGCCTTTGGCGCCCGTGCCAGTGCCGGCTTTGACGAAGCGGCGCTTCAGCAGGCCATTCACTTAGCCCACCTGCATGGGAAGCGTGTGTATGTGACGTTTAACACGCTTATCAAACAGCAGGAGTGGCAGGCCGCTAAGGACCTATTGGCGCAGCTGGATGAAGCCAACGTAGACGCTGTCATTGTGCAGGACATTGGGTTGGTCCAGCATATCAAACAAATGCATCCCACCCTGCCGATACATGCCAGCACACAGATGAGCATTCACAACGCGGTTGGTGCACAACTGCTGCTGGCGCAAGGCGTTGACCGTGTGGTGCTGGCCCGAGAGTGCAGCTTAAGCAGCATTCAGGCTGTTGCCGCAACTGGCATTGAGGTGGAGGTTTTCGTGCACGGTGCGCTTTGTGTTGCTGTAAGCGGCCAATGCTTGCTGTCCTCACAGATAGGCGGCCGCAGCGGCAA
The DNA here is from genome assembly GCA_964345845.1 of uncultured Christensenella sp. Taxonomy (GTDB): domain Bacteria; phylum Bacillota; class Clostridia; order Christensenellales; family Aristaeellaceae; genus UBA1038. The sequence continues at coordinate 29,965 of CAYFSN010000012.1, read as the reverse complement.
CCGCGGCCGCTGTGCTCAGCCCTGCAGAATGCGCTATCGTTATCGAGGGCAGGATGGCGCCTGGCTTTCTCCCCGGGACTTGATGCAATTAGAGGGTATCCCCGCGCTCATCGAGGCTGGCGCTACCAGTTTCAAGATTGAGGGACGGCTAAAGAGCAGCGGGTATGTCGCCGCGGTGACACGGGCGTACCGCGCCGCCATCGACGCTGCATGGAACGGGCAAGATGCATCCAGGGCAGCAAAAACACAGCAGAAGGACCTGCTGCAGGTGTTTAACCGAGGCGGGTTCACAAGCGGGTTAACCTTCGACCGCGGAAACCCACAGTTCATTAACCCCCAAAGGGTTGCGCATGACGGCATTCCTGTTGGTACCGTAAAAGCCACAGGGCAGCGCGGACAAACATACTTCAGTGATACCTTGCTGACGGAAGAAATCAACCATGGTGATCACCTCCAAATTCGGGGCCAAACAGAACAGGAAATGATATATTCCGGCCCCACCATCGCGGCCGGACAAACGGTAACACTTAGGCATCACCGTGCTGCATCCAGCGGCAGCACAGTACATCGGCTGTTGGATGCCGCTTTGGAGAAGCGACTGCTTGAGGAAACAGAGGCGCCCTTCTCCCCCATTCCTGTTCACGCTTTGCTCACAGCGCGTGTTGGGGCGCCCATTTCCCTGACACTGCGCGATGAGCGTGGAAACGAGGTCGTCGCACAAGGCGCCGAGGTGCAGCCCGCACGCTCCAGCCCCCTAACTTTAGAAAGCGCACGTAAAGCGATTGAGAAAACGGGTGAGTCGCCTTTTGCGATTGAGCATTTTTCCTTTGATGCTGATGCGGATGGATTCCTTCCCGTTTCCACGTTGAACGCTGTTCGGCGTGATGCCCTGGCCATGCTGGAAGAAAAACGCGTCAAATCATGGGTGCGCGCAAACAGCAGACAGGCTAGTGCAACAACAAGAACCGTTGCGCCCCTTGATGCGGCACCCACATTGTATGCCCGCTACCGCTCCATTGAGCATGCAGAGTTGCTGTCGGCTGCGGGGGCAAATGTGTTGATATACGCGCCGCATGATTACACCGTCCCCACCATCCGGGACGAACTTGAGCGCATGCGGCCGGAAGACTACTTTTGCCTGCCGCGGCAGGCAACGGACGAAACACTGCATCACCTGCATACGCTTTGCTGTGAAACCGAGGTCAACGTTGTAGTGGAAAACATTGCCCAACTGCACTTGGCTTGGCCGGCGCGCGTCATTGCCGGTGACGGCATTCCTGCCTGGAACACAGCAGCAAGACGATTCCTGCATCAAAATGGCTGTTCCGGCACACTCATGTCGGCTGAGGTTATCCGGGAAGAAGCGCAACCGCTATTGGATGAGACAAGCATGGCCGATATGGTACGTGTCTATGGCCGAGTGACCGCAATGCTGCTAAACCATTGCCCGGAAAGGGTTTTCCGCGGCCTTAGCGGACCGCAGACAGCATGCCGCCTGTGTGACAAGGGTGAAGGCACGCGAGGACAGACGCTGGTGGATGGCAAGGGTGCCGTCTATCCCCTCTTGCCCATTCGCTTGCAGGAAGGGTGCCTGAACCAACTGCTGTTTCATACACCGCTGCATTTGTCCAGGCAGGCCTATGGCACACATTGGTTGCTGGACTTCACCACAGAGACTACACAGGAAATGAAAGCGGTGACCCGCTACTACGCCGCGATGATAAAAGGCAATGAACTGCCCCCGCTTGATATCCCCTTTTACCTGGGACGGCTGAATGAAGGTGTACAATAAGCACATGAACACACAAGCAGAAAAGCTGCAAGAGAAATCGCTTCGTGTCCTCGAGTTTACCAAGATTCGGGATAGTTTGGCCTCTCTGGCAACAACAGATATTGGTGGCTCCCTTTGCCGGGCGCTTGCTCCGCTTGAAAACCTAGCCGATGCGCAGCACGCACAGGAAGAAACGCAGGAAGCCCTGGCACTGCTCACATACCGCGGTGACAGCCCCATCGTTGCCTTTAAGGATGTGCGCCCGTCACTTAGCTTGGCGGAAAAGGGCGCGGTGCTCAGTACGCGTTCGCTGCTGGATGTGGCCGATTGCTTGCGTGCCACCAGCAATGCGCGCGCGGCGCTGGATACCGACCGCGAGGACATTCCCATTCTCAAGTCCATGGGCTCGGTTTTGACGACCAACTATCATCTGGAGCGCGGCATCAAGGATGCCATCATATCTGAGGAGGAAATCGCTGATAACGCCAGCACAGAGCTGGCGGACATTCGCCGGCAGATGCGCATATGCAATGACCGCGTGAAGGACCGGTTGCGGACGATGACGCAATCCTCCACTTTTTCCAGATACTTGCAGGAGCCGCTGGTGACCGTGCGCAATGGCCGCTATGTCATTCCAGTACGGCAGGAATACCGGCAACACGTACCTGGCCTGGTGCACGACCAATCATCATCCGGCGCCACATTGTTTGTTGAACCCATGGCGGTTGTAGAGTTGGGCAATGAGCTAAAGCAATGGGCGCTGAAAGAAGAGCGGGAGATTGAGCGCATCCTCAGCGTGTTTTCAGCCAGTGTAGCCGCTTCGTCCGCGGCCATTGCCACCAACATCGAAGTGTTGGCAAGGCTTGATTTTATCTTTGCAAAGGGCAGGCTGGCCAGGGAGATGCACGCGGTGCCGCCAAAGCTGAACGACCGCGGACGCATCCGTTTTGTTCAGGTGCGCCATCCCCTGCTGGACCCTGCTACTGTGGTGCCATGTGACCTGTGGCTGGGCGATGGCTTTACCACGCTGGTCATCACCGGGCCCAACACCGGCGGAAAAACCGTCACGCTAAAAACAGTAGGATTGGTCACCCTAATGGCGCAAGCCGGCCTGCATGTGCCGAGCAAACTGGGAACAGAGGCCAGCGTATTCGGGCAAGTGTTCGCTGATATTGGCGATGAACAAAGCATTGAGCAATCGCTCTCCACCTTCTCCTCCCACATGACCAACATCGTCAGCATAATGGCGCATGTTGAGCGTGAGGACCTGGTGCTGTTTGATGAACTGGGCGCGGGGACCGACCCTACGGAGGGCGCGGCGCTGGCCCAGGCCATTCTGCAAATGCTGACCGGACAAGGCATCCGCACGGTTGCGACCACGCACTACAGCGAACTGAAAGCCTTTGCTCTTGCGACGCCGGGGGTGGAAAACGCCAGTGTTGAATTTGACGTGGCGACTCTTCGGCCAACCTACCGGCTGTCCATCGGGGTGCCTGGCAAATCCAATGCCTTTGATATTTCCAAGCGTTTAGGGCTCAGTGATTATGTCATTGATAAGGCGAAAGACCTGCTAAGCCACCAGAGCATTCGCTTTGAAGATGTTATCGCAAGCGCCGAGGAACAGCGCCAACTCGCTGAAACAGAGCACCAAATGGCACGCCAAGCCCGGGAAGAAACCTACGCGCTGCGCAAAGAAGCCGAAGCCTTGAAAATGAGCATTGAAAACACGCGTGCCCATGCGGAGAAAAAGGCCAAGGAAGAGGCGCGCAAGATATTGGAGCGAACCAAACGGGAAAGCGCAGCGATACTCGATGAGCTGAAACTGATGAAGAAAAGCGGTGGAGATACGGCGCAGAGCATCCAATCCCTTCAGCGGCAGCTGCAAAACCTGGATGACGTTTTGGGTGAAGGGCTGCGCAAGCGCGCACAGAAACTGGATACTTCCCCCGATGAGCTGAACATTGGAGACACCGTGGAGGTGCCGCACCTCAATACAGTGGCCACCGTGCTGACAAAGCCGGACAGCAAGGGTGAAGTGATGATTCAGGCAGGTATCATCAAAATGAAGGTGCTGGTGGAGCAGGTCAGAAAGTCAGAGGCACCCAAACCGGCAGCAAAGACCAAAGTACGCAACAAAACCAGCCAGCAAGCCAGAAGTGCCGGCATGTCTTGTGACTTGCGAGGTATGGCACTGGATGAAGCGCTGATGGAAGTAGACCGCTACCTGGACATGGCAGTGTTGGCGGGGCTTCACGAGGTTTCGTTGATACACGGCAAAGGCACAGGCACCCTGCGTGCTGGTGTGCAGCAGCACCTAAAGCAAGCGCCTCAGGTGAAAAACTGGCGCATCGGCGACTTTGGCGAAGGCGATGCCGGTGTCACCATTGTAGAGTTGAAGTGAGGGACTACAAATGACCAATCAGCAAACCATTATGGTTGTGGACGATGATCACAACATCGCGCAACTGGTGAAACTGTACCTGGAAAAAGAAGGGTACAAGGTTCAAACCTATGAACGGGGCGATGCCGCAATCACTGCTTTTCGGGCTAATCCCCCTGCCCTGTTGTTGCTGGATATTATGCTGCCCGGTGTGGATGGCTGGCAGGTGTGCCGAGCCATCCGGCAAATCAGCGCCATTCCCATCATTATGCTGTCGGCAAAGGATGAAACCTTTGACAAGGTGCTGGGGCTTGAACTGGGCGCTGATGACTACATCACCAAACCTTTCGACCCCAAAGAACTGGTCGCAAGGGTTAAGGCGGTGCTACGGCGCGGCAGCCAAAGCACCGAAGGCGCGGATACGGACACCCTGTCCTTCCCGGGGCTGACCATCAGCCTGTCCAAGTTTGAGGTCATATATCAGGGCAACCGAACAGAAATGCCGCCCAAGGAGTTGGAACTGCTGTACTTCCTGGCCTCCCACCCAAACCTGGTCTTTACAAGGGAGCAATTGCTGGAAAAAGTTTGGGGCTTTGACTACTTTGGAGATAGCAGAACGGTGGACGTACATGTCAAACGCCTCAGAGAAAAGCTGCAGGAATCTGACAAACTTGGGTGGTCCATCAAAACGGTGTGGAGCGTTGGTTACAAATTTGAGGTAGCATAATGCGCAAAGGTACCGCATTTGCCCGTACCATGCTGATGTTCATTGGCATCCTCACCGTCAGCTTTGCTGTGTTGCTGGGAGTATTTTACTTCACCATGCGAAATGTACACATTCAAAGCCGCATGGACGCTTTGAAGGTACAAGCGTACGACATTGCGTACCTTTCCTCCATCGGCCCCAGCAGTCGGGTGCAGCGGACCGTTGAACTCATGACTGGAGAAACCTCCTCCGTGCAGGATATGCTTCGCCAGAAAATCATGAACATTCACAACGATTACACAGCCTACGGCCTGGTGGTAGATGCCAATGGCCGTGGTACTGCGTACTTTTTGTCTGTACTGGAAGATCATCCGGACCTGCGGGACAGCTTTGACACGCGAAGCATTGCCAACACCCTCAGCCAGGTGCTGAGCGGAAGAGAAGTGGTCGCGCAAACAGAAGGCCAAAATGGCCCCATGTTTACGGTAGCCGTCCCCATGATGCAGGGCAACCGGGTATATGGCGCGGCATACATACAAACAGCGGCACAGACGGTTACACAAGCCTATGAGGGGTTGTTTAAGCGCGTTCTTTTCATAGCGCTGGGTGCACTGCTTGCCGCTGGCGCAGTAGCGTATTGGTTTTCGCGCCGTCTCTCCTCCCCTCTGCATCAAATGGCGATTGCCTCCGAAAAACTGGCATCGGGTGATTTCTCTCACCGCGTTGAAGTTGGCGGAACAGAAGAAATGCGCCAACTGGCGGATGCGTTCAACACGATGTCTGAAAAGTTGCATGCTACGGAACAGCAACGACGGGACTTTGTTGCCAATATTTCCCATGAACTGCGATCCCCCATGACCAGCATTTCCGGGTTTGTGCAGGGCATATTGGACGGCACCGTGTCAAAAGAGGACGAGCAGCAGTATCTCCACATTGTGCTGGACGAAACCAACCGCCTCACCAAACTAACCAATACACTGCTGAACTTGTCGCGTATGGAAGACCAATCCTTCTCGCTTCAGCTATCCATATTTGACTTAAACGAGCTAATCCGGCGTGTGCTTATTACAAAAATGGCGTCTCTTGAGGAAAAGCACCTTGAGGTAAAACTGCAGTTTGCCCCCGACCCTTGCATAGTGGATGCAGACCGTGATCAAATTGAGCAGGTGCTGCTAAACCTAATCGATAATGCCATCAAGTTTACGCCGGAGTCTGGCTGGATTCGCATTTCCACAGCAGTTTCTTTTGCCAAATTGGTACAGATAACCGTGACGGACAACGGCATCGGCATTCCGTCGGAAGATGCCCCGCACATCTTTGATCGGTTCTACACAGCAGACAAGGCCCACACTACCGGACGAGGAACTGGTTTGGGGTTGGCCATTTCCCATAGAATCATCGAAAAGCATGGGCAGCAATTGGTGCTGTTGCCTGGTGAAAACGGCGCATCATTCTCTTTTACGCTGCCTGTTCATAAGGCCACCAAGGAGGAGCGCCAATGATTACGGTCCGGGTTCCCGCGAAAATCAACTGGTATTTGGACATCGTTGGCAGGCGCCATGATGGTTATCATCTGATGGAAATGGTCAACCAACGAATCGGACTATATGATGAAATCAAGGTAGAGCCTGCAAAAGAACTATCCCTGCGCATTGAAGGCGATATTGAAGCGCCAGAGGGTGAGCACAATCTGGTATTTCGCGCCGCAAAACTGCTGCAAACGCGATATGGTATAACAAGCGGCGCCAAAATGACCCTTATCAAGAACATCCCCATGGGTGCGGGCTTGGGCGGCGGCAGCGCGGATGCGGCGGCCGTCCTAAAAGCGCTTGCAGCACTGTGGCGGGTTGATGTAACTGTTAAATCTCTCAGTACGCTGGGCTTACAGTTGGGGGCTGATGTCCCCTATTGCCTGCACAGCTACCCCGCCATTGTGAAAGGTGTGGGTGAAATCGTTGAGCCCCTGCCCGCCTTTCCGCAGCGCTGGCTGCTCCTTGCGAAACCTATGTCAGGGTTATCAACAAAGGATGTTTTCAGGCAATACGCCAATTGGAAACCCCATATGTATCGCTCCCGTGAAATGAACCTGCAAAAGACGGTTGGCGCCCTTCAAAACGGAGAAACCAAGCAGTTGAAGAAGCACTGCGGGAACGCACTTCAAGAACCAGCAATTCTCATGCTGCCTGAAATCAATGATTTGCTGGAGGCTCTATACCTGCAGGGCGCAATATACGCGCAAATGACCGGTGCAGGTTCTACCGTGTTTGGCGTCTATGAAACGGAACAAGATGCGCAAAAGGCGCTTGAAGCGTTAAAGCAACAGGCGCCCTTCGCAATAGTAGCCCCAACCATTTGAAGCTATAGCAATGACTGCAGTGCCGTTAAATGTGTCAGCAAGTTGGTGCGCACCTCCAACGTGGAAGATGTTGCGGTTTGCACAACGCGCTCATAGGTGTCCAGATCATCATAAAGTGCGCTGATGGCCTCCTGCGGAACCATACGGCCTTCTTCACCGGAAATCGAGATACTGATTTCGTTCAACTGATCGATGCTATAAACATACTGCCTGACCATAGCAAGCCGCTGCGTAGAATTCGCTTGTACGCCGCCAGTCATGCGGTTTACCTGGTCGATGGCATCAATAACCGCACTGTGCAGCCGCCTGCTGAGCTGCTGCTTGGTATTGTTTCTATAGGAGGCTGCCTGCGCAAACCCGATGGAGACGACCACCAATGCAATCGCCATGACCACCAGCAGCACGACATATATTCTGCGATACGAACGCGGCACCATGGCGGTGCTGTGACTGGACCTGGAATATTTTTGAATGTTACTCATGTTCAACTCCTACATACCGCGGTATCGTTTCTCGAAACATGCCACAGTTTGTTTTCTACATCCACAATAAGCATAACACAAATGCGACCTCCGGTAAATCATTGCTGTTTCACAGTTTGTTCACGCTCGCCATCGTGACGCGTGCTATAATTGCAGCATATGGTGGAGGATGTATGGTCAAGGTAACTTCGGTAAGCAAGCGCTATGGAACCCTATGGGCATTGCGTAATGTCTCCTTTGAGGTACCTGCGGGTCAGGTGTTGGGTTTGCTTGGCAGAAATGGTGCTGGAAAAAGCACGTTACTCAACGTTTTGTCCGGATGCACGCATCCAACCAGTGGAGAGGTTAGCATCAACGGCAGTGACATGCTTCTTCATCCTTTGGACGCAAAACACAGCATTGGCTTTTTGCCAGAGGTTCCGCCGCTGTATGATGAGATGACGATTGAAGCATATCTTCGATTCTGCATCAAACTGAAGGACGTTGTTAATAAACAACAGGCAAACCATTTGGAGGAAATTTCGCACCTGGCTGGGTTAACGGATGTGCTATCCCGCCGGGTCGGGAATATGAGCCGCGGTTATCGGCAGCGCATCGGCTTGGCACAAGCGCTTGCGGGTACACCGGAGGTGCTGTTGCTTGATGAACCTACTGCAGGGTTCGATCCGCCCCAGGCGGCGGATTTCCGCGCGCTGATCCGCTCCCTCTCCAAACAACACACCATCATTTTGTCTTCCCATATTCTCTCAGAGGTTGAGTCTGTTTGCGACCGTGTGCTGATACTGCATGAAGGGGCGTTGGTTTACGATCAGGAAAAGGACCGTAGCCAATCGTCTACCAGAAAGGTGCGTCTGCGTGCCTTGCTGGATGAAAATAAACTGCTGTCCGCTATACGTTCTTTGCCCAGTGCACAGCGCGTACACAGACAGAACACGCCGGAGCGCGGCGCCGAAGTCATCATTGAAACGGCGGTTGGCTCTACCCTGGAAGAGGATGTATTTGCACTGCTTCAGTGCTTGCAGGCACCCATCTTGGTGCTAACACCGCTATCTGAGTCCTTGGAAGATATTTTTCTGCGTATCTCTGCGTCATCGCCACAGGAGCAAGCAGTATGATGACCATTTTCAAACGGGAACTGCAGGGATACTTTTTCACGCCCTTGGGGTATGTTTTTTCCGGCGTTTTTCTGTCTGCCGGCGCCTTTGTTTTCTACGTAAACAATGTACTGACCCGCTCCGGGGATCTAAGCGGTTTCTTTTCCATGATGGGTTATCTGTGGATGTTGCTATGTCCCCTGCTTGTGATGCGTTTGATTGCTGGCGAGCGGCACCATGGGACAGACGCGCTGCTATTGTCTGCACCCGTTACTGTAAGTTCAATGGTTATTGGCAAGTATCTGGCTGCCTGCGCTGTATTGTTGCTAACTTCGTTGCTCAGCATGGTATATCCTTTGATAATCGCCATGACGGGGAAGCTTTACATTGGCGAAACGCTGACTGGATACCTTGGCTTTCTGATGATGGGTTGCGCCTTTATAGCGGTGGATTTGACAGTTTCAGCGTTCTTCTCCAGCCCCAACAGTGCGATGGTTTTCTGTATCGGCGCCAATTTGTTGCTGTGGTTGGTGAGTTTGCTTGCTGCCTCGGTTTCGGGTTTAGCGCGGGCAATTATCAGCCTGGTTAGCTTATATGACAGGGTCTCCCCATTTTTGTACGGGCAGTTGAGCCCCGCGAACATTGTTTTCTTTGCCGCATTTAGCGCAGCATGTTTAGCTGGATGCATCTACCTGTTGAACGCAAAGAACCAAGGAGCCCTGTCATGAAACCTTTATTCTCCAAACGTTCCGGCAAACAGCGTTGGTTTGCATCGACTGCGGCCCTTGTTCTGTTTGTGCTGCTGATGGTGGGGTTAGTCATCGGCATGGATGCGCTGGAGCATCGGCGAGCCTTACGCATGGATCTCTCTTTTAACGGGATCACCACGCAGGGGGATGCGACCAACCGCATTCTGTTAGGACTGACAAAACCCGTACATGTCTATGCATTGTACTCCCCTGGACAGGAAGACAAGCAACTGATTGGTTTGCTTGAAAGATATGCTGCGAAGAGCCCGATGTTCTCGTTCTCCGTAGAAAATCTGGCGCGCAATCCCCGTTTGCTGACCAGCATCAGCAGTTCACTGGAGGATGCACCCGTTGGAAACGACTCCCTCATCGTGCATTGTCCGGAAACAGATCGCACCCGCATATTAACAGGCGGCGACTTCATCGCGCAGGGCTTTGATATGCAAAGTGATGCGTTCTACGCCGCGGGCCTGAACTATGAGCGCAGCCTCACTGAAGCCGTGTTATACGTAAGCAGTGAACGCACGCCCACACTGCAAATACTGAGCGGACACGGGGAACTCGCGCAGGCTGACCTGGTGGATATGGAGGCTTTGCTGAAGCGCTTTAACTACGACCTCCGCTACGTTCAGTTGCTGCGTGGAGATACTTTGGATCCGCTATCCCCCTTGATGATTCTGTCTCCTCAAAAGGACATTACGGAGGCCGAACTGCATCAGCTCGATCGCTTTTCAAGAGCGGGTGGTTCTGTGTTTATTACGTGGGATTACGACACATCCCAGTCCCTGCCCAATTTGCAGGCCTTTTATAGGGGGCTTGGCTTCGTCAGGCGCCCCGGTTTGGTGGTGGCGCAAGATGATGCACCGGAAAGTTACTACAACTATCCCGCCATTTTGGTGCCGTATATGCAGTCAACAGAGCCGACTGCATCCCTGGTAGATGCCAAACAGACTATGATCATCATGCCCGGCGCGGTGTCTTTTGAGGAACCGGACGAGCTTGGCAGTGACTTGATATGGCAAAGCGTACTAATGAGCGGGCCGGCCTATATACGAGAAGGCGATGATATCGCCGAGGACCTGAGCCAGCGGCCTGAAGACGAGACCGGTACATTCATACTGGCCATGCTGAGCAACCGTGCCTACGAAGACGGTACCCGCTCCCGTGCGTTCATTGCGGGCAGTTCCGGCCCCTTTGTGGATGGATGGATGCACGCCAACACCTACGGCGCAGAATTGCTGCTCAATGTAGTGGATTACCTGGATCCCGCCGATCCGATTTCCTTGTCCATTGACGCCAAAACCGCATTCCGGCCGCCGCTAAACCCGACGACACCCTGGCTCACAAACCTGCTATTGCTGCTTCCGCCTGGCATTGTTTTGCTGGCAGCTCTCATCATCTTGCTGCCCAGAAGAAGGCTGTAATCCATGCGCCAGGTGGAACGCAAAGCCGCAAACAAAAAACGCAAAGCGCGCATATGGATGCTTGCTGTATTTGCCTTGCTGCTTGTCGCAGCACTTCTTTTCTTGTTGCTTCGAAAGCCAGTACAGGTTGCTCCTGTGCCATCTACCCAACGCAACAATGTTGTGCTGCTCAGTGTTGAGCGGGATCAGCTGCGAAAGTTTACCGCCAGCCCAACGCACGCCCCGCCATATACCTTCACCTGGCAGGACGCCTCGTTTATACCAGATGGCAACCCCGCATTTGAACTGGACAGCAACCAGCTGGATGTCATTCTGGGTACCTTGGCACATATAGAGGCCGCTGACCATTTCGGCAAACTTGAACTGATGCCCAACGAAACCCTGGAGGACTTCGGTTTGGGCAGCGCTGCTTTTACTTTGGCCGCAGAATACGCAGACGGGCAGCGAATCAAGTTGGCCATCGGCAACAGAGTGCATGGTGAACTGCCGCTTGACTACATGATGGTGGAAGGATCTGATATCCTGTATGCCATTTCTGCTGACATCAGAGATACTTTTGACCGGCCCATGAACAACCTGCACGTTGTGCCTGCAATCAATTTCACACCAGAATTGGTTTCCCGCTTAACGGTGAAGGGGCAAAACCCCTTCATAATTCGGCATTTGGAGCACGACCTGTGGGTGGTTGAAGAGCCCTTTCACTATCCCGCGGAAAAGGCGGCTGTGCAGCAATTGCTGAAGCAAATTGGGGATATGCGCCTGGCTTCGTTTATTGCGCCTGCAACAGAACAAACACAATCAGAATATGGGTTCGATGAAGATGTGGTGCAGGTTGCCTTTGAACTGCTCCCAAGCACCATCACATCCGTTGGTGCCCAAGGCGAGGTCGTGGCATCCAAGGAGGTTGACGCGCAAACCGTCACCTTTCTATTCGGCAACAGCATTGCCGATACTGGCTGGTATTGTTTGTATGATGGAGTAATTTATCAAGTAAGTGACTTATCCATGGGCTTTCTGATGCGGGATGACTGGCGCATGTTCGCCAGCACAAACCCCATAGATATTCCGCTGAGCACGGTGCGTATGCTTACGGTTGAAAAGGATGGCGCGGAGAAGGCGTATCGTATTGCGTTGACCGAGCAAGTGTTGCCCAACAACAAACTGCTGATGGATGAATTGGGCGACACATTGTACAGTTTCCTGATTACACAAAGCGGAAATGAAATTGCGCCCGAGCAAGTCACACAGCCCTATGCCAAGCTGATGGAATTGCGCGTGCGCGGACGACTTCCGGAAGACTACCAGCCCAACAGCCCGGCCCTGCTCTCCATCCGCATTGATGCAGGCACGTACGGCAGAGACATCGCATTTTACGAATACGACGCACTGCATGTCGCCCTATCCGTTGATGGTAAATGCCTTCATTATGTCGATCGCTCTATACTGGATGAAATACACTTCTGATTAAGCTAGGCTCTTTGCGATGATGCCGCCGCCCAGGCACCTTTCCCCCATATACAGCACGGCACTTTGCCCGGGGGTTATGGCGCGCTGCCGCTCAGCGAACGTAACCATTGCATTGGTTCCTTCCCACGTCAGTTTAATCGTTTGATCTGGCTGCCGGTACCGGAACTTTGCCTGCAGTGCAACTTCCTGTCCAGGCTCACAAGGCGGTTGGCCTACCCAAGTTAGTTTTTCAAGTGCGGCGCCGCCGGTATATAGCCGGGGATGGTCGTCCCCTTGTACCACAATGAGCTCATTCTTCTGCAAGTCCTTTTCCACCACGAAGAAACTGCGGCCGTCACCGCGTCCGCCAATGCCCAGCCCTTTTCGCTGTCCCATGGTGTAGTGCATCAGCCCGTGGTGTTCCCCCACAGCCTCCCCCGTTTCCGTCCGGATAATGCCTGGCTTTGACGGCAGATACTGGGACAAAAATGCGCGAAAATTCCTTTCACCAATGAAACATATGCCGGTTGAGTCTTTGCGGTCCTGAACCGGAAGGTTGGCTGCTGCGGCCAACTGCCGCACCTGTTGCTTGGTCATATCGCCAACCGGAAACATGGCTTTCTGAAGTTGCTGCTCCTTTAGCATGTAGAGGAAGTAGCTCTGTTCCTTGTTGGGATCAACACCCTTGAATATATGTCCGTCGCTGTTGGTGCGCGCAAAGTGGCCAGTGGCCAACCTATCTGCTTTCAACTGCAGCGCAAAGTCGAGAAACGCTTTGAACTTGATTTCCCGGTTGCACAGCACATCGGGGTTGGGTGTACGGCCCTTTTCGTATTCCGATAAAAAGTGCTTAAACACCCTGTCCATGTATTCTTTGGAGAAGTTCACCGAGTAGTAGGGGATGCCGATGACGTCACAGGTGGCGCGAACATCGTCCCAGTCCTGTTCTGATGTGCAAACGCCCTGGTCGTCTTCCTCCTCCCAGTTGTTCATGAAGACACCTATGACATCATGGCCTTGCTGCTTTAGCAGCAAGGCCGAGACGGCAGAATCCACCCCGCCGGACATGCCTACGACAATTCTCATGGTATGCCTGCTTCACCAAGGCGATCCAGCACAACACGCCGGACCCGCTCTGCGACCTCTTCCGGCGTGCCCTGCGCGCTGACGCGAACGATGCACTCAGGGTGTTCCTCAGCCAGCTGCTGAAAGCCATCCGCCACGCGAGCATGAAAAGCGCCGTCCATTACTTCCAAACGGTCTGCCTCAGTTGCCTGCTTGCGGCGATTCAGCGCTTCTTGTTCATCGATTTCCAGCAAAATGGTCAAATTGGGCAGAACACCATCAACCGCCGGCGCGTTAATCTGCTCCACCAAGTCCATGCCCAACTGACGCCCAGCGCCCTGATAGGCAATGCTGGAGTCAACATATCGATCACAAACCACCAACTGACCAGCCTGCAAAGCGGGTTTGATGACTTCTCTCACGTGCTGTGCCCGCGCGGCCGCATAAAGCAGCGCCTCCGTCATGGAACGCATGCTGCTGTTTTCTTTGTCCAGCAGCAACGTCCGTATCTTCTCCCCTACCAGTGTGCTGCCGGGCTCTCTGGTTTTGCGCACAGCGTAGCCCGCGTCAGACAGGTATTGGGTCAGCATATCCACTTGGGTGGACTTGCCGCAGCCGTCATTGCCTTCAAAACTAATGAAATAGCCTGCGCTGTTCTGCGGCTTTTCAACGTCCAGTACCCGATAGAGTTCGACCACAGATCTCACAACATGCGTTGGATTGGCGGACAACATCTCTTCCTCACTGCCGTAGCCAAACAGCACAGCGATGCTGTCTATGCCCAACTCGTGGGCGGCGTGGATATCCGTCGCCCGGTCACCCACCATGACCGCGGAACCCGTATGTCCCTCCAAGGCGCGCTTCAGTATATCTGTCTTGGTTGCGCCGTGGTCCTCAGGCATTGGCCCCACCACTTTGTTCATGTACCGGTTTAGGCCAAAGTAGGTGACGATTCTATCGGTTGAGTTTTGTGGCTTCAGCGTCGCTACACTCAGGTGCGCACCAGCCAACTGCAGACCATAGAGCAGTTCCCGCAAGCCTGGGAACACACTGTTCTCGCGCCACCCGACCGTATTATACCGTTCCCGGTAGCGCTCGGTTGCAAGAACAGCTTCCTGCACGCTCATGCCGCAACGGGTGATGAAAGACTGAACAAGCGGTGGACCAAGAAAGGTACGCAACACCTTTTCCGGGGGGATAGGTTCTCCCATCTTTTCCAGTGCGTATTGGGTAGATCGCACGACACCGGGCGCTGAATCTGTCAGCGTTCCATCCAAATCAAACGAAACGGACTGATACCTCAAGGTGAAACCTCCTGCTGGGCAGGCAGCGCTGTGCGCATATCCTGAATCAGCGCGTTTAAGTACGTTAGCACCTGTTCGTCATTTCCATTGTAGATGGTCATTGCCAGGAACAGGTCGCGCTGATCAACGCCCATTTTCGACGGAAAGCCTATCAGCTCAGCGGCCGAAATGCCATAGAGCTGTTGTTTGGAAATGGCCCGCATGGTTTGCGATTCCTCATCGTACTCCTGCATGGCGATATAGCCGCTGCTCAGGTCGATGCCATCAAGCTGCAGCGTTTTATCATCTACAAAAGGCTCCAATTCGACAAAAACACCTTGCGACGCAAACCGCTTGAAGTCAGCGCTGTTGAGGAAGAATAAGTCCCCCTCACGCGCGGCAATGTATGTAGTTAACTGCTGAGCGGCGTACATATCGTTTTCGCCGCTGTTGAGCAATGCCGCAAAGGTAACCAGCTCCACATCCGGAACAGCGCGTTCACGCAGTTCATCCAGGTAAGCCAATGCTTCTTCGTGTGTGCTGTACGCGCTTTGTGCATAGATGTCTATCCTCTTGTCTTCCGGCGGGCGGTACGCGGTGTAGGCGTACACCAAATCCCACACAAAAATGGCCAGAACAACCACCAGCACGTATTTCCAGATGTTGTACTGGAAGTGGGTGGTTATTCTGGCTTTATCAAGCGGTGTTTTAAGCTTCATTGCCCGGTTCTGCTTCAGACGTCTCCATCGGCTTCATGGTGGGGAACAGCAGCACATCGCGTATGGACGCGCTGTTGGTAAACAGCATGATCATGCGGTCGACACCCAAGCCCATGCCGCCTGTAGGCGGCAAGCCATACTCAAGCGCAGTGACATAGTCTTCATCAACACGGGCGTTCAGGCCGCCTTGCTCACGGCGCTCCTGCACCTGCCTGACAAAGCGTTCCCGCTGATCAATGGGGTCATTCAGTTCGCTGAACGCGTTGCCGTATTCGATGCCATTGATGAACAACTCAAAACGCTCGGTAAGCTGCGGCTCATCCGCTTTGCGCTTGGCCAGCGGCGAGTTCTCCACCGGATAGTCCATGATGAACGTCGGCTGAATCAGTTTGTCTTCCACATATTCTTCAAACAGAAGCACCAGGCAGTCACCCTTGGTGGCCGTCTTCTCGTGATGTACCTGCTTTTCAGCCAACACGGCCCGTGCAGCCTCGTCACTCTCCCAGGCATAGTAGTCGATGCCGGTATTCTTCTTCACCGCCTCGGCCATCGTCAGACGTGCCCAGGGCGACTCCAGGTCAATCTCTTTGCCCTGGTAGTTCAGTATGCCGGTACCGCAAACGGTTTGCGCGATATGACGGAACAGTCCCTCCGCCAAGTCCATCATGTCATGGTAGTCTGCATACGCACGATACATTTCGATGGAGGTAAACTCCGGATTGTGGCGCGGCGACATCCCCTCGTTGCGGAAAATGCGTCCGATTTCATACACTTTGTCAAAGCCGCCCACAATCAACCGTTTGAGGTACAACTCCGTCTCCACGCGCAGGAACATATCAATGTCCAGCGTATTGTGATGGGTTTTAAACGGCCGGGCAGCCGCGCCGATTTCCAGCGTGTGCAGAATCGGCGTGTCAACCTCGATATAACCTGCATTATCCATATACGAACGAATGGCCGTGATGATGCGACTGCGGTTGATGAACGTATCCCGCACCTGGGGATTGACAATCATGTCCAGGTAACGCTGCCGATAGCGCAAGTCAGCATCCTGCAGACCATGGAACTTTTCCGGCAGCGGCCGCAGGCACTTGCTTAACAAGACCACCTGCGTCGCATGGATGGACACTTCTCCTGTGCGGGTTTTGAACACCGACCCCTCAACGCCCAGCACATCGCCCAGGTCGCCGCCCTTGAACGCATCGTAGCTTTCCACGCCCAAGTCATCCCGTTTGATGTAGACCTGGATTTGACCATCTGCGTCCAACAGGTGCGCAAAGCTGGCCTTGCCCATGATGCGGCGCGAGACTACGCGACCCGCTATCCGCACAGTTTTGCCTTCCAGGTCATCATAGCGCTGCTTAATATCTTCAGACGTTGCGCTTACGTCAAAACGCGTAATCGCGTAGGGGCTTTGCCCGGCGTCCATCAGCGCTTGCAGTTTCTCTCTGCGGATAAGTTCTTGCTCTGACAGAGAAGTCTGGTTTTCTATTTCGCGGTTGGGAAGTTCCGTCATACTTGCTCCTTATGCCTTAGCGGTGAATGTTCATGACTTTCAGTTCAATGACGCCGTCAGGCGCGCTGACTTTGACAACCTGGCCCTTCTTTTTGCCCAAAAGCGCCGCACCCATGGGGCTTTCGTTGGAAATGCGGTTGTTCATCGCGTCGCTCTCCCGTGCGCCAACGATGGTGTACTCCTCTTCATCGTTGGAGCCCTTGTACTTCACACGAACCGTTGTGCCAATGTTTACGCGGTCGGTGGACACATTGGAGTCATCAATCACGGTAGCCGTGCGGATGGTGTTTTCCAGGTCGAGAATCTGCGCCTCCAGGCGCGATTGTTCATTCTTCGCCTCGTCATACTCTGCGTTTTCGCTGAGGTCGCCAAAGCCGCGCGCGATGGCGATTTGCTCTGCCACCTCCGCCCGCCTGGTGGTGGTGAGATACTGAAGTTTTTCCTCCAGTTTTTTCATGCCTTCGGCTGAAACGACAGTTTTGTTGCTGTGCTCATGCTTTTCACTCATAATGATGGCTCCATTTCCAAATAAAATAACGCCGCCGATTCAGCGCACGCCCGACCGAACACATGAGATGCTATTCCCCAACAGCCAGAAGGCACGGACTGCTGCCCATGCCAACAACGCCATCGACCGGTTCGGAAGCGCACTCATTATACTGTTTTTATATGGGTATTGCAAGATTGACCAGCCTGTCCATCGTTTGAACAAAGAAGTCGTGCCAAGGCCCAGTTTACTCATGCCAGATTGTTTACAAAACCAATACAAACTCATGACATTATCATTGAAACACCGCTTTGTTTGTGCTATGCTTAACGCCAGGATACTCGGTAACTGTGCCGTATGCGGGCGTACTGGCGATGCGCAACGCTACGTTGTATACAAACAGGAAGGATCCATTTGCGAAGGATGGGGTGTTTATGAAAAGAATGTCCAGAAAAAGTGTGATTCTGATTTGTCTGTTGGCGGCTGTCGCAATTTTGAGCGGCTGTACCGCCAAACCGGACACCACGGAAGGCAGCACCGCGGGCACTGGCTATAACGCGGAGCTTCCCTGGGATGTCCCCTTCTTGACGACCGTACCGCCTGTTTCCACGACAACGCCGGAAATTGGCCTGCTGACGCCTGAAGTTTTGCCGTCCAGCAGCATTTCCCCGCTTGAGTCGCCCACCACCGGCATTGCCGGGTTTGTAACGCCTACCCCCAGCGTTGTAACGCCTGTACCCTCGCCGGCGCCAACAGCAACGCCTGCGCCCACCGCTACGCCGCTTGTGCTTCGCCTTGGCAGCACCGGCAACCAGGTGCGGGCCATGCAGTCGCGTTTGCGCACCCTGGGCTATCTGCAGGGATCCGCGGATGGTGACTTTGGCAAGGATACCGAAACAGCACTTCGTAATTTCCAGTCCCGTAATAATCTGCGGGTGGACGGCCTGGCCGGCCCCAGTACGCTGAATCGTCTGAACTCCAATAACGCGGTCCGCGCCGCGCGGACCGCCGCCCCAACGGCCGTGGTTCGCAAAACAGCCACCCCCCGGGTGAATCCTGACTTGTACTTGCGGACTGGCAGCACCGGCGCTGAGGTGCGCAGGCTGCAAAACCGTCTGATTGAGCTGGGCTATCTGCAGGGCAAGGCAACCGGTACATATGCCGCTTCAACAGAGGCAGCGGTCATCGCCTTCCAGAAACGTAATGTATCCTACTACGATGGCATTGCCGGGCCGCTGACGCTGTCCAAATTGTACGCCGATAACGCAAGGCGCGCCTCTTCCTCCACTGCCGTGCTGGGCACCTCGCTGCAACTGGGCATGAAGGACTCGGACGCCGTGCGCACCATGCAGCGCCGTTTGAAAGACCTGCGCTATTACACCGGCGCCATCGACGGCGACTTTGGCCCCACAACAGAGGTTGCGGTTAAATCCTTCCAAACCAACAATAGGTTGCGGGTTGACGGCAAGGCTGGCGAAAACACCCTCAACATTCTCTACAGCAACAATGCCCGCAGCGCAACCTACTCGGCCACACAGCCACCCAATGCGCCCAGGGTAACGCCTATTCCCGTCGCCACACCTGTGGCTACCTACCGCCTGGTTACCCCCCATCCGGATGGGGATTACATCACGCTGGAACTGGGTCACCAGGGAACCTTGGTCAGTAACCTGCAACAGGCGCTGAAGAATCAGGGATACTACGCGGGCGTGGTGGACGGCAGGTATGGTTTGGGCACCGTGGAAGCGGTGCGCCGCTGCCAGGCCGCCGATGGCCTCAGCCAGGGCGGGAAGGCGGGCGCGGCTACACAGCGTGTGCTGTACGAAGGAAACTATCCCATCGGGTCGTAAAACCTTACAACACTGCAAAGGGGAGCGTGTAATTCACTCGCTCCCCTTTTTGATGCCGTTACGCTGTTAGAACAAAGCTTCTACAAACTCTTTCGCGTCAAACGCCTGGAGGTCATCAATGCCCTCGCCCACGCCAATGTACCATACCGGCAGCTGCAGTTCCTGCTGAATGGCGATGGCGATACCGCCCTTGGCGGTGCCATCCAACTTCGTCAGGATGATGCCGCTGATTTCTGCGGCCTCCTTAAACTCCTTGGCTTGGTGCAAACCGTTTTGCCCGGTGGTGGCGTCCAGAATTAACATGGAGCGAACCGCTGCTTCAGGGTATTCGCGGTCAATCACCCGGCGCATTTTTCCCAGCTCGTCCATCAGGTTTTTGCGGTTGTGCAAGCGCCCGGCGGTGTCCACAATGAGCAAATCTGTCTTGCGTGCTTTTGCGGACTGAATCGCATCAAATACTACGGCCGCCGGGTCGCCACCCATGCCCTGGCTTATCATGGGTACTTTGGCGCGCTCCGACCAGACCTTCAACTGTTCATCCGCAGCTGCACGAAAGGTATCCGCCGCAGCCAGAACCACAGACCGCCCGATTTCCTGAAAGCGCAGGGCGAGTTTGCCAACAGTCGTGGTTTTGCCCACACCATTCACCCCTACCACCAACATGACCATGGGCCATTGGAGGGCGGGGCGCGGTACATTCATTTGGTCCACAATGATTTGCTTAAACAGCTGCCGCGCTTGAGAGGCATCTTTGATGCGCTGCTTTTGTACCTCATCGCGAAGTTTGTCAATAATCTTTTCTGTTGCTGTCACGCCGGCATCCGCCAGGATTAGGATGTCGGTTAGCTCTTCGTAAAAATCATCATCGATAATGGTGGTGTTCTCCACCAGGTCATCCACTTTTGCGGTGAAATTGCCGCGCGTCTTTTGCATACCCTGCACAAGCCGCTGAAAGAACCCTTTAGCCACGAACCTTGCCTCCTTACGCGTAGCGCTGCAGGTCTACCGAGACCATGCTGGATACGCCCTTCTCTTCCATCGCCACACCATACAGCGCGTCACAGCGCTCCATGGTGCCCTTGCGGTGTGTAATCACGATAAACTGGGTCGACTTTGCGTATTCGGACAGATAGTCGGCAAAGTAGCCAATGTTCGCTTCATCAAGCGCTGCCTCAATTTCGTC
This sequence comes from uncultured Christensenella sp., assembly GCA_964345845.1. Taxonomy (GTDB): domain Bacteria; phylum Bacillota; class Clostridia; order Christensenellales; family Aristaeellaceae; genus UBA1038. The sequence continues at coordinate 9,454 of CAYFSN010000012.1, read as the reverse complement.
CAGAATGCAAAACGGTGTCGGCTTCAACTTCAGCATAGCGAACAGAATGGCGATGGCCGTCAGTGCCCGCTCACCGCCGGACAGCAAACTGAGCAATTGCAGTTTCTTGCCTGGCGGTTGCGCCAGAATGTCGATGTCGCAGCTTAGCGGTGCGCTGGGATCGGTTAAAATCAGCTCCGCCTGCCCGCCGCCGAAAAGCCTGGAGAATGTTTCAGCGAAGTACGTACTCAGTTTGGCGAACTCCTGCTTAAACTGATGCTCCATTTTACCAAGCAATTGGTGTATCAGCGCCAGCAGGTCTTCTTTGGCTTTTGCCGCATCCTCACGCTGGCTGTCCAGCATCTGATAGCGCTCCATCGTGGTTGCGTACTCTTCGATGGCACCCACATTCACTGTACCCATTTCACGGATTTCCCGTTTTAGCTCCTTGATTTCCAGTTCAGCCTTGGGCAGGTCGATTTTATCTTCCGATTTGTACTCCTGTGCGCCAGCATACGTCAGCTCGTACGTGTTCAGAATGTAGTCGCCCAGGGACTGCAGTTCATTTTCAGTGCGCGCTGTGACTAGTTCATTCTTGTGCAACTTTGCGCTGTCTTGCGCATGCGCGGCGTGAATCTGCTCAATCTTCTGGAAGTTGGCCCGCTGCTTTGTTTGCTGCTGGCTGCGGTTTTGTGCGGTCTGCTGTGCGTGTTCGCTTAACCGGGCGGCCTCATCCTTTGCTTGGTCGACCTTCGTTGTCAACCCTTCCGCTGTTTGCTCGCCATTTGTGATGCGCTCAGTCAAATGTAGCGCATCCCTTTTTGCGCGCGCCTGTTGGTCAAGCAGTGTTTCCTGCTCTTTAACAAAGCGAGCACGGTCGCGCCTTAGCAGGTCGGTTTCATGCGCCAGATGCAGCCGGCGCTCCTGCATAGACACCACTTTCTCCCGCTGGGTCTCCGTAACCGCTCGCGCTTGCGACAAAGCCTCCTGCATGCGGGCGGTCTGCCGCTCCATCTCCTTCTGGTCTATCTGGTGGTGGTCCGCTTCCTTTGCGGCTATCTCCAACTCTTCCTGTATGGTGGCAACCGTTTCGTTCAGCTGCTCAATAGCTGCATGGTAGGCCTGTTCCCGTACGTTTGCTTCCTGTGCATCCCGCGCGGCATTGTGCACACGCTCCTGCTCCCGGGCTGCCAGTACGCTCTGCTGGCTCACTGCATCACACGCTTCGGCCGCCCGTTCCGCCACTGCAGCAATGCTTTGCTTAAGCACCTCATCCTTTTTCTGCATGGCGACCACTTGCAGTTGTTCCTGCTCGATAGCCTGCCGCAGTTCCTCAATTTCACGTTTGCGGCCAAGCAAACTGCCCGCTCGTGATTGGGAGGTACCGCCTGTCATGGCGCCGCCCGCTCGCATGACATCACCCGCAAGCGTGACGACATGGAAACTTTGCCGCGCCTTTCTGGAAAGCGGTATCGCGGCCTCCAAGTCGTCTACAATGACTGTACGCCCAAGCAGGTTCTCTACGATACCTTGAAACTTGCCGTCATACTTTACCAGGTCACTAGCAACACCATGAATTGCTTTGCCCTGCACCAGCTGGCGTTCTTGCTGCGTTAATACGCGGGAGCGAATGGCGCTGATGGGCAGAAAGGTTGTTCGCCCCAGCCTGTTCGTGCGCAGATAGTCGATTAACGCTTTTGCGGTTTCTTCATCCTCAGTGACGATGTTTTGAAGAGCGCCGCCGAGAATCATTTCGATGGCCGTTTCATACGCCCTGGGTACTTCAATGATGTCGGCTACTACCCCATGCACAGATGGATTGTTTTCTGCGCTCCTCAGCGCCATTTTCACAGCGGAGGCGTAGCCTTCGTAGTCGCGCTCCATATCTTCCAGCACGCTTAGCCTGCTCTGGCGAGCGCGCAGCGACACCAACAATTCTTGTGCTTTGGCCAATTGGGCTTGGCGCGTCTGTTCTTGCTGCTGCAATTCCGCCTTTAGGTTGGTTTCATCATCCACCAACTTGCTTAAGGCGTTGTCAACCTGCTTTTTTCTTTCTTCAGATACCGCCAATTGCTGTTGTGTATCGGCAGCATGCTGTTTGGCAGATGATATGTCCTGCTGCAGTTCTTCACTGCGACGTTGTGCTTGTTCAAGCATTGCGCGCTGACGCGCCTGCGCCGCCTTGGTGTCGCCCATCCGGTTTAGTGCGTCAACAAAACGCTCTTTGTGCGCATCCAGCTTTTGCTCCAACGCATCGGCATCCGCAATGAACTGTTGCAGTGTTTGCTGTTCCGCTTCGAGGGCGGCCGCCATTTCCTGCTCATCCTGTCCTTGTTTGGACTGGTCCTCATCTACGCCGCTGAGCAGCTTGGCCAGTTCATCCAGCCTTTGCTGCACGCCGGATGCCGCTTCTTTGTTTCGTTCCAGTTCTTCTTTCAGTGAAAGCAGCCGGTTTGCTTCCGCCTGCAGCGCGCTTTCCGCCTGATACACTTGCTGCTGGGCTTCATTATATGCAGACCTTGCGGACTGGTCTGCCTGGTCAAGCTGCTCCAGTTCCTGTTCCAGGATATCCCGTTGCTTGGTCTGCTGCTGTAGTTCCTGCTCGTGGGAGGCAATGGTGTCTTGCAGGGTTTGTGTGAGAGCGCGCAGGCTGGCCACTCGGCCGTTCAGGCGGTCATGGCGAACGAGAAACACGTTTAAGTCCAGCTGCTTTAGCCGCTCCGACAACGCCAGGTACGCGCGGGCTGTTTTTGCCTGGTTATCCAAGGGTTCAAGGCGGCTGCCCAACTCATCAATGATGTCCTGGATGCGAAGCAGGTTCTCTTCCGTACGGTTCAACTTGCGTTCGGCTTCTTCCTTACGCACGCGATAGGTAACAATACCGGCGGCTTCCTCAAACACCTGTCGGCGCTCATCCCCACGGCTGGAGAGAATCTCCTCAATTCGCCCCTGCCCAATAATGGAGTAGCCTTCCTTGCCAATGCCAGTATCCCGAAACAGTTCCAGTAGATCTTTCAGCCGGCAGGCAGTTCGGTTCAAGTAGTACTCGCCCTCACCGCTGCGGTAGACCCGCCGGGTCACCAGAACCTCCGCATACGGAGAGTTCAGTGCCCTGTCTTCATTGTCAAACAACAGCGACACTTCGCAATAAGGCAATGCCTTTCGCTTTTCAGTGCCGCTGAAAATGACGTCTTCCATTTTGGTGCCGCGCAGCAGTTTGGCGCTTTGCTCGCCCAACACCCACCGCACCGCATCCGCAATATTGCTTTTTCCCGAACCGTTGGGGCCAACAATGCCCGTGATGCCCTTGTCAAACGATAATTCTGTTCGCTGCGCGAAGGACTTAAAGCCGAATATCTCTACAAGCTTAAGCTTCATGGTGCCCCATTTTCTCGCGCAGCTGCTTCAAAGCGTTGTCGGCAGCGGCCTGTTCCGCTAGTTTTTTTGACTTTCCTTCTGCTCTTGCCAATTCGGTTTCTCCCTCATATACCGCAGCCTCAAACTGACGAGCGTGGGCCGGGCCCCACTCCTTTGTGGTGCGGTAGTGAAGGTCTTTTTGATACTGCGCTTGGTATAGCTCCTGCAGTTCGCTTTTTGCGTTGATTTCCGTTTCGCCTCTGCGCAGCGCCGGGGCCCAATGCTGGCTGATGACCTGTAGGGCGGCATCAAACCCGCCGTCCAGATAGACTGCTGCCAACACCGCTTCCATCGCGTCAGCAAGTATGCCGCTTCTGCCTCTTGCTTCCCTTGAAAGCGGCGGATGGGAAACAATGAACTGCTCAAGCATAAGGCTCTGCGCAATTTCAACCAGCGTGTCCTCACATACAAGCGCGGCACGCAGGCGCGTTAACTTTCCCTCGGGCGCATTGGGATGTGAGCGGTACAGCAAGTCACTAATGCATAGTTCCAGCACGGCGTCACCCAGGTACTCCAGGCGTTGGTTGTTTTTTTCGCCAGCGGAAGGGTGCACCAAAGCCAGCTTCAGCAAATCGGCTTTGCTGAAGCTATATCCAATGTCTTTGGTCAAGCGTTCCAGGGACTTCAATCAAGAACCTTCCTTCACGAAAAAAGGGCTGCTGCATACGATGGCAGCAGCCAATGACCCGTTGGGTTACTTGCTGCGCTCTTCGATGTAGCCCACCACGTCACCAACCGTTTTGAGGCTGGTGATGGCGGAATCTTCCACCTGCATGTTGTACTGATCTTCCAAGTCCATAATCAGTACCATCACGTTGGCGCTGTCGGCGCCCAGGTCTTCCACCAAACGGGCTTCCTTAGTCACCTTGGACTGGTCCACTTTCAGTTGATTGGCAATCATTGCGGCTACTGTGTCAAATACCATGATTTCTTCCTCCGTCAGTTAGATTGGGTAAGCTGTTCCTCGATGGCGCGAACAACATGCCCGCGAACCATCTTGGTCGCTTGAAAAATGGCCGATGTAAATGCATAAGCATTGCTGCTGCCATGTGCTTTCACGACAGCGCCTTGAACACCAAGCAAGGGTGCACCGCCCACTTCATGGTAGTCCATCTGCTTTTTCACGCGTTTAAACGCTGGCTTGGCAAGCAATGCACCGAGTTTTGAACGTGTATCGCGCATCAACTCCGTCTTGATGATGCCCATCAACGTGGATGCCAGGCCCTCGGTGTATTTTAGAATGATATTTCCCTCAAACCCATCGCATACGATGACGTCTGCCTGGTCCGCTGTGATATAGCGAGCTTCCACATTGCCTACGAAATGATAGGGCGCTTTTTCCATCAGCGAATAGGCGGCCTTTGTCAGGTTGTTCCCCTTTTCCGCCTCTTCGCCAATGTTCACAAGGCCCACTCGCGGCTTGGGGATGCCCATCACGGTGCGCATATACGCTTCGCCCATCAGACCAAACTGAGCAAGGTATTCGGGCTGGCTATCCACGTTCGCGCCGCAGTCAATCAGCAGGAAATGCCCTTTGCCGTTGGGAATCATCGGGGCGAGCGCCGGGCGTTCAATGCCAGGAATTCGCCCCAACCGCAGCATGCCGCCCATCAAGACGGCGCCGGTAGAGCCTGCCGAAACAAACCCGTCTGCTTTGCCCTCGCGCACGGCCAACAAGCCAAGTACGATGGAAGAGCGCTTTTTGGAGCGAATGGCAATGGCTGGCGCGTCATGGTTGGTGATGGCCTCGGGCGCATCCATCAGTTCAATGCGATCCATAACATCATCCGCGCCCGCAAGGTGCGGTTTGATGTCATCCAGCACGCCGGCCAGCGTAATCCTTAAATGGGGGTCTTTGCGCAAAGCGTCAACGCTACCCTGCACAGGGGCTTGCGGCGCATTATCTCCGCCCATGGCATCAATGAGTAAATGTACGGCTTCCAAGTTGTCTATCCCTCCATATTCTGAAAGGCATGACATCCTTCACAGAACAGGCAAATATTACCATACCCGGCACGCAATAACAAGCCTGGGCGCGCCTTGGCGGTTGTCAAGTCTGTCGCTTTAGTGTATACTTAATTCGAGAAATATGCTGTGATACCTCGAAATAAGGAGGATAAGCCATGAAACTGATTATTGCTATCGTACAGGATGAGGACGCTTCCCACCTGATTAGCGAATTGATGAGCGAAGGGTTCAGCGTCACAAAGCTGGCCACCACCGGTGGTTTCCTGCGCGCAGGAAACACCACGCTGCTGGTTGGTGTTGATGACGACAAGTTTGACACCTGCATGGACATCATCAAGCGTGTCTGCAAGAGCCGCAAGCAAATCGCTACCTCGCCTGTTACCATGGGCGGCGCGACGGGCATGTATGCCCCCTACCCCATCGAAGTAACGGTCGGCGGTGCCACGGTGTTTGTGCTGTCGGTGGACCAGTTCGTCAAGATTTGACCGGCTGTAGTATCCAAAAACAGCCTGACCTGTGCTGATGACCCACAACATCCAGGCGCCCAATCAAACGCAGATTTCCCGCCTGCTTCATTCCTATGCGCATGGTGCACCGCCACATGCGCTTTGTTTAATTGGATCAGCCAACACAAGCAAAGAACAGTTGGGCGACCAGTTGGCGGCAAGTTTGCTGTGCCTTGATGCGGACAAGCGCCCTTGTACGCAATGCAACGGATGCCGCCGCGTGCGTGAAGGCACCCATGCGAACCTGATTCGCCTGGCGCTTGGCAACAAGGAACGCTCCATCAAAATCGATTCACTGCGAAGGTTACTTGATGTTTTATCCCTGCACCCGCAGGAAAACGGCCCAAGGGTTATTGTCATCAACGAAGTGGATGCAATGACCGTTCAAGCCCAAAATGCGCTGCTGAAGTCTTTGGAAGAACCTGAAGCAAGTGATTTCTTTATACTGACTGCCAGCATTGAACAGAGTGTGCTACCCACCATTCGCTCACGATGTGAGATACACAAACTGAGCGACAACGGCAGCTTTTCCTTCCAGAACGACAACATAGAAGCAATAGCCGGTGTATCGGCTGATGTGCTTACCTTGGCAGAGAATACGTTTTTTTCGGTACGTCGCGCTGTGGATGTACCAAGTGCAAGCGGTTTGCTGCGCGATGAGAAGGAACATCAGGCGGCGCTGCTTGACCTGGTTGAGCAACAGGCTGTACAGTGCTTAAAGGCGCAGTTCGGTCAGGCAGGCAATGAACGGCTTTATTGGAGCCACGCTGCTACCCTGGCGCTACGCCGCGTATTGTCAGCGGTGTTTGAAGCCCGAAAGTACAGCGCAAGCAATGTATCCTGGCATGCGGTTGCCGACCGGCTGCTGTTTACCATAACAAAGGAGATTTACCAATGCCCATTGTCGTAGGTGTTCGCTTTAAAAACGCGGGCAAGATGTTTTATTTTACACCCGGCAACCTCAACCCTACCCCAGGCGATGCTGTGATTGTAGAAACGGCCCGTGGACTGGAATACGCCCATGCGGTCCTTCCTCCGCACGAAGTCGCTGAAAATCGTGTTGCGGCGCCTCTTAAGCGCGTGGTTCGCGTAGCAACTTCGGAAGACGCCGAAACGCATACGAGCAACAAACAGCGTGAGTTGGAGGCCTTCAAAGTCTGCCAGGAAAAAATCCTAAGCCACAAACTGGACATGAAGCTGGTGCGGGTAGAATACACCTTTGACCGCAGCAAACTCATTGCCTACTTTACCTCCAACGGGCGTGTGGACTTCCGCGCATTGGTGAAAGACCTCGCCAGTGCGTTTAAGACGCGCATCGAGCTTAAGCAAATTGGCGTGCGCGATGAAGCCAAGATGATTGGCGGTTTGGGTATCTGTGGTCGGCCGCTGTGCTGTTCGCAATTCCTGGGTGACTTCCAGCCCGTGTCCATCAAAATGGCTAAGGAGCAAAGCCTGTCACTGAATCCCACGAAGATTTCGGGTGTTTGCGGACGGCTGATGTGCTGCCTGAAATACGAGGAAGAGCAGTATGCCAAGGCGCGCAAAAGCATGCCGCCCATGGGCAAGGAAGTCATCACGCCGGATGGGAATGGCTATGTAATCGATCTGAACATCCTCAAGGAAATGGTCAAAGTACGCTTTGGGCGCGGCGCGGACAGCGAAATTCGCGAATATCCTGCTTCCGAGGTCCGGCGGGCACAGCCTGCGCAGGCCGCACGACAGCCAAAGGGAGATAAGAAATCCAGCGAACGCAAGCAAGAGCACACCGCTGACGTCGCCCCAGAGGAAATGTTGGATGAGCTAATCGAGCAGGATGAAGCAAGCGAAGCCCCCTCAGAGGAGTAAATAACAACAAAGAGGCCGACAACAACGTCGGCCTCTTCGCTTTTCTGAACGAACTATTCTGGCGTAACAAACCGCTGCATGACAAATCCGCTCAGACCATCTGCCTCTACTTCCAGCCATTCCTCATTCACTTTTGCTTTGACCAGCAACCGCTGACCATAAAAAAGTTGGTATAACACATCGCTATTTATGTCGGGCGCTGCCCGCAGGTTTAGGGACGAATTTTGGGCTATGCCTGTAACCATAACCATATACTGATTGGGCCCTGGTGTTGCATGTACAGGAACCAACGTTGGGCGGGGCGTGGCCGTTGGCCGGGGACCTGGCGTCGCCAGGAAAAGGCTTGGCAGCCCGTGCCGCTCTGCCGGCATGGTGACCTGCTTATCCAATGTAGTGCCTGGATAATAGAACTGCAGTATGTCTTGGTAAGACATATTGTGCTGAGCGGCCATCCACTCCGCGCCGCGCTGGCTCATGCCCACACCATGCCCATAGCGTCCGGTTTGCACCAAAAAGGCATCTGTCTGCTCAACAACAGTAACCGTTTCGTTTTGTTTTGCATTGATGGACAAACCCAACTGTTGCTCCATGTCGGGGTACAGTGGCAAGTCAACCACCACAGGCGCCGGCAGGGCCTCTAATGCGCTAAGTTCCTGATGATGCGATGTCGTATCTGTGGCTGTAGGCGATGACATTGCCGCATCCGTTGAAGCAAATAACGCGGTTTCACCCTCAGACTCTTTCTGCGGCTGCTTTCTGCCTGAAACGTTCAGTTCAAACCGCAAGCGAGTCATCAACAAAGAACCCTCGCCATACATTGGGGTGTGTGCGTTGACGCCAACCACGCCGTCCAGCCCAATGTTTTCAAGCAAATCGTTGTATCCAAGGTTGGCCATTCCCTTGGCCACCTCTGTTTGAAGTACCTCAGAAAGCCAAACTGGAAGAGCGTCGGCATCCGTTATTCGCTTGGGCAAACGTACACTGCGGCGTTCAGCCTGCGGGTTATCTCTATCGTATGGGTCGTCCTTTATTTGCAGATACGCTATATGCTCTCGACCCCACGAATTGTAAGCAGACTCCGTCTGTCCCCCATTGCTGGCTGTATAATAAGCATTGGCGGGCTGTCCCTGATACATGATGGCAATCCCCGCCGTTTCTTGTACCGCCCTGTGGGCTTGTTGCTGCTGCTCAAGCGTGCCGCGAAAAACCTGATCGTTGGTGTTGTCCACCACATCGTAATCGCGGTCTGACCGCAGTGCTCGAAGCGTATAGGTTCTTGCGGCAATGGCCTGTGCCTTGAGTGCCTCCAAAGGAAAAGTATCGCTCATTTCATAGGGCACAACGCCCTTTAAGTAGTCTTCAATGCCAATGTGCAGCACCACTTGCAGTTTTCCATCAACCGCCGTGATGAACATATCGCCTTCGAACAGCGGCAACCGCCCTTCCAGCCGTAAACCGTTCTCCTCCGCACCCGCAGCCTGATGGCGAAGCAATTTGAGTTCCTTGCCGCCCTGATAGGACATGCCTTCGTAGTACATCATGACCTGGCCAGCCATCTCATAAAGCCTAAGCCGGGCACCCCGCTGAAAACTGAAAACGCCATCTGCCAGATAGGCGCCCCATATGCCCACATCCAGGGTATTGCTGTCTGACCATTCGGTCAGCAGAACGCGCACCTGACCGCTTGCCGACATTGATTCTGCCGCGTGAGCAGGAAAAAACGATAACAGAAGAAGCAT
>CAYFSN010000011.1:26410-34567 GCA_964345845.1 uncultured Christensenella sp. | reverse complement strand
CCCCGGGTGCTGGGCGGCGGCAACACCGAAATGTTCGGCGACCTCATTGAGCGCACCTTCCTGACAGCAGATGACTGGAATGTAGGCAGCGCGCTGAGCCTGATTATGATGGTGCTCATCCTGCTCAGCTTGGGTCTTCTGCGCCGGGTAGACCCTGAAGGCGAAGGGGGGAGCATGATCTGATGAAACTGCTGAAGCGTATCTACCTTGGCATTGTGCTGCTGTTCTTGTACGCGCCCATCGCAGTGCTGATTGTGCAAAGTTTCAACGCGGGCGTCAGCCGCGCCAAGTGGGAGGGCTTTTCCTTCCGCTGGTATCAGGAACTGGTGAACAGCCCTGCCATCATGCAGGCGCTGTATGTCACGGTCACCATCGCGGTGCTGGCGGCGTTCATTGCCACCATTCTGGGCACCATGGCCGCCATTGGCATTCACGCTATGCAAAAGCGCCCGCAGGCCATCATGATGACGATGACTAACATCCCCATGACGATGCCGGACATCGTGACCGGTATCTCCTTGATGCTGCTGTTCATCTTCACCCGCATGGACCGGGGCTACTGGACGATGCTGCTGGCCCATGTCACCTTTAACACGCCGTATGTGGTGCTGTCTGTGATGCCCAAACTAAAGCAGATGAACAAGCACAGTTACGAGGCCGCCCTGGACTTAGGTGCCACGCCGGGCTATGCCCTGCGGCATGTCATTTTGCCCGCGGTGCGGCCCGGGGTGATCACGGGCGCCATGCTGGCCTTTACGCTGTCACTGGACGACTTTACCATCAGTTACTTCACCACCAGCCCGCTGGTGCAGAACCTGTCTACGCTGATTTACTCCGAAGCCCGCAAGGGCATCAAACCCACGATGAATGCGCTGAGCGCGCTGATGTTCGTCGCTTTGCTGATTTTGCTGTTGGTGGTTAACCGCCGCACCAGTGAAGAAACCAACTGAACCTACTACAGAATACATTAGGAGGAACCTCAATGAAGAAAGCCTTGTCCCTGTTGCTGTGCGCGGTCATCGCGCTGTCCCTTGTCCCTGTGGCATCCCAGGCTGAGGGCGTTGTGAATGTCTTTAACTGGGAAGACTACATTGACCCCGCCGCCATTGAACTGTTCACCGAGGAAACCGGTATTCAGGTGAACTATATGCGCTTTACCACCAACGAGGACATGCTGGTGCAGGTGCGCAGCAACCCGTCCGCGTTTGACGTGGTGTTCCCGTCTGACTATGCCATCGAGCGCTTCGTAAAAGAAGACCTGCTGATGGAGCTGGACTTTGACCAGATTCCCAATGCCGTCAACATCATGGATTGGCTGCAAAACCCCGCCTATGACCCCGGGCACAAATACTCTGTGCCGTATATGTGGGGCACCGTGGGCATATTGTATGACACCACCCGCGTGAATGGCGAAATAACCAGCTGGGAAGTGCTATTCTCTGAGGACTACAAAGGCGAAGTGTTCATGCTGGACTCCTTCCGCGACAGCATGGGCCTGGCGCTGAAGTACCTGGGCTATTCCATGAATACCCGCAACCCGCTGGAACTGCAGGAAGCCACCGATTTGCTGGTGAAGCAAAAGACCGATGGCATCGTGAAGGCCTATCAGGTTGACGAAACCAAAGACAAGATGATTGCTGGTGAAGGCATCATGGGCGTGATGTGGTCGGGGGATGCGCAGTACGCCATCAGCCGCAACGAAAACCTGGCCTATGTGGTACCGGAGGAAGGCTCCAACGTTTGGGTGGACGGCATGGTGGTGCCCAAGGAAGCACGCAACCCGGAGAATGCCATGAAGTTCATCGACTTCATGAGCCGGCCCGACATCGCCGTGATGAACTGTGAGTACATCGAGTATTCCAGCCCCAACAAAGCGGCTGTGGAGCTGATGGGGGAAGAGTACATCAACAACGCCACCATCAACCCTCCGCAGGAAGTCATTGACCGCTGCGAGTTCTTCAACGACGTACAGGACTTCATTGCCATCTACAACGGCATGTGGGGTCAGGTGAAGAACGCCAGGTAACCGCACCATAACAACTTGGGCAGCCGCGATGCAACGCGGCTGCCCATTTTCGTGGGTACAATGTTGGCATCATGTAAAGGATGAAGGGAAATGGCCAAACGCAAACTGAGGAAAATGCTGGGCAAGGCGGATGACCCCGGCACACTGGAGCTGATGGCGCTGATTGATACACAGAGCAGGGAAACGATTTGCCGTTGGTGTATCAGCTATGCGCGTGAGCGGATGCTGCCCATCTATGAAAAGTACTGCCCAGGAGACACCCGCCCGCAACAGGCCTTGGACGCGGCGGAACAGTACCTGCGCGGGGAGGTCAAGTTTCCCCACGTAAAACAGGTAATTCTCCATGAATGCCACGGTGCTGCGCGGGAGCTGGACGACAAACCTGCCGCTCAGGCAGCCGCTCGCGCCTGCGGTCAGGGTGCTGCCGTGGTGCATACACTAAGCCATTCTCTGGGCATCTACTTCTATGGCGCGGCAGCCATCGCCTATGACCGGCTGGGGCTGGACGCGGGGGATGAAGCCTACACCAAAATAGCGGAAGAAGTACGGCTGGAGCTGATGGACAGCCTAAGAAAAGTTGCAGTAGCGGATGAACCACACCCGGCTGTGATCAAGTGGTACTGCTGATACACGGCACAGAAAAAGCGGAGAGTCGCCTCTCCGCTTTTCTTATGCGCTTAAACCTCAGTCCATCCGGGAGTAGTTTGGCGCTTCCTTGGTGATGAAGATATCGTGGGGATGGCTTTCAATAAGCCCCGCCGAGGTGATGCGCATAAATTCGGCGTTCTGGCGCAGGTAATCAATGGTGGGGGTGCCGCAGTAGCCCATGGCGCTTCTCAGGCCGCCCATCAACTGGAAGATGGTCTCGCTAAGCGGGCCCTTGTAGGGTACGCGGCCTTCCACGCCCTCCGGCACCAGTTTCTGCGCGTTTTGCTGGAAGTAGCGGTCAGAACTGCCGTGGGTTTGCTGCATGGCGCCCAGGGAGCCCATGCCGCGGTATACCTTGAAGCTGCGGCCCATGTAGATTTCCGTTTGGCCCGGGCTTTCCTCGGTGCCGGCAAGCAAACTGCCCAGCATGACAGCGGCCGCGCCCGCGCCAATCGCCTTGGCGATGTCGCCCGAATACTTGATGCCGCCGTCCGCGATGACGCGCAGGCCGTGTTTGTCGGCTTCTTCGGCGCAGTCAGATATGGCGGTAATCTGCGGCACGCCAATGCCGCTGACCACGCGGGTGGTGCAGATGGAACCGGGGCCAATGCCCACCTTGACGCAGTCGGCGCCGGCGCTGATTAAGTCTTTGGTGGCGGCGGCGGTGGCCACATTGCCCGCGAATATGGTGATGGAGGGGAACAGTTTGCGAATCTGCTCCACCATGTTCAGCACGCCGGCGGAATGGCCGTGCGCCGTATCCAACGAGATGATGTCCACCTTGGCGGCAACCAAAGCCCGTACCCGGTCCAGGGTGTCCTCTGTGACACCAACGGCGGCAGCCGAGAGCAGGCGGCCATTGCTGTCCTTGGCCGAATAGGGGTACTTGATGGTCTTTTCAATGTCCTTGATGGTAATCAGGCCCCGCAGGTGAAAGTTCTCATCCACAATGGGCAACTTTTCAATGCGGTGGGCGGCCAGGGTCATCTTGGCCTCTTCCAGCGTGGTGCCCTCCGGGGCGGTGACCAGCCCATCAGCTGTCATCACCTCGCCGATGGCGCGGCTGTCGTCTTCCTCAAAGCGCAGGTCGCGGTTGGTCAGGATGCCGACCAATTTGTTGTTCTCGTCGGTGATGGGTACGCCGCTGATGCGGTAGCGGGCCATCAGTGCCTTGGCGTCCGCCACCAAGTGGTGGGGGGACAGGTAGAAGGGGTCGGTAATGACGCCGTGCTCACTGCGCTTCACTTTGTCCACCTGCGCCGCCTGTTGGTCAACGGACATGGACTTGTGAATGACCCCCAGGCCGCCTTCACGGGCCATGGCAATGCCCATGCGGCCATCTGTCACCGTATCCATGGCGGCTGACAGCACGGGGATGTTCAGCTTGATTTTCTTGGTGAGTTGAACGGACAAATCCACCTCTTTGGGCAGTATGTCAGAGCGGCGGGGCACCAGCAGCACATCGTCAAAGGTGAGTCCCTCACGGATTTTGTTATGCATCATTCGAAGTACCTCCATTGGCGTTTTGCCTGTTGTGATTGCGTACGGCAAGGATGCCGGCATGCAGGTAGTACGCAAGCGCAGTCAAAGAAAGCGCAATGCCTGCCCACAGCATGTAGATATGCACGGGAAAAGTTTGAAAGTGTTCATGGAAAAAGCTGATAATCAGCGAAACCACAATGAAAAACTGCGCCACCTTGCCCACCGGTTTGGCATAGACGACCAGGTTGCGCTTCAGCAGCAAGTAACTGCCGATGACCATGACCAGCTCTTTGAGGAACAGCACCACAAACGGTGCCCAGGGCAGAATGCCCTTTAGGGACAGCGCCAGGATGACGCTGAGCACCATCAGTTTGTCGGCCAGCGGGTCCATCAGTTTGCCAAAGTCGGTGATGAGGTCATACTTGCGGGCGATGTAGCCGTCCAGCAAGTCGGTCAGCGACGCAAAAATAAACACCGCCAAGGCGGCATACTCGTTGTCACGGGTCATCATCAGCACCCAAAACACTGGAATGAGCGCCAGTCGCAGCATGGTCAGGGCATTGGGAACGGTGAAAATGCGGTTTTTACCCTCGCGCATTGTTGCTGCTCCTTTCTTGCATGCAAGCATTATAGCATCAACCTTGCGCCCCAAACAAGCAAACCAGACGGCCGTTGTATGAAAAGTTCGTCACAAATGGGTCAGAAGAACCGAAGCGGTGCATGATTGATGCTTTAAAAAGTAGTGAAATCATGTTAGGATAGACGCAAACAATGGCAAAAGGAGGAACGGGTATGAAGAAGTTTGTGTACCCATTGGTGGCGGCGCTGATTCTGTGCCTGGTGGGCATTGGCATGCTGCTGTCCGCCCGGGTGGGTGACCGCAATGAAATGCAGCGGCTGCAAGCGGAAATCGCCGCGCTGAACGAAGAAAAGGCGGACTGGGACGCGCAGAAAACTCAGGTCAGCAAAAGCCTCAGCGGCGTGCGCAGTGTGCTGGTAAAGACGCTGGTCGACCTGGAAGATGTATCCGCCACGCTTGGCACCGCCATGGATACCATCGTGGAAATGCCCGGCCTGCCTGAAGCGTCCAGTACCCTAAAGCCTGAAGTGACCGATGCACCTGAGGCAACCGATAAGCCTGAGGCCAAGGGCACTGCCGCCGTGACAGCGGACGCGGATAAGGCAACCGTGTCTGAGACACCGAAGCCTGCCGCTTCAACGACCGCGCTGGCAGAGGACTCCAAAGCGACGGACAAGCCCGCAGAAAAAGAAAACCCAGCTGCATTGCCGACATTGGCGCCCAAGGCAACCGCCAAACCATAAACAACAATCAACACTTTTGCATAGAATTGGCCGCCCTTCCGGGCGGCCGTTTTTGGGATTATATCTTGGTTTACAAGGTTATGCGATGGTGCTATCCACCATAACTGCGGCGGGCAATACGTTGACGGTAAAGCCATCGTCCGACCCGGCGTCCACTTCCAGTGTGCTGCCGCGCTCCATGCTGCCTTCCACCAGTTTGCGGGCGACCAGCGTTTCGATTTTGGACTGCAGCAGACGCTTCATGGGCCGCGCGCCGTAAATCGGGTCATAGCCCAGGGCCATCATGCGGTCAATGGCGGCATCCGTCAGCGTCAGGAACAAGTCACGCTCACTCAGGCGGCTCTCCAGACGCTTCAGCAGCAGACCAATGATGTCTCGCACCTGGTGACGCTGCAGCGGGGTAAAGAACACGGTTTCGTCAATGCGGTTCAAGAACTCCGGCTTGAAGTGACTGCGAAGCAAGCCCTGCACCGCCTCCTTGGCGTGGGGGAGCAGCTGGCCTTCGTCGTCAATGCCGTCCAGTATCTGGGTGCTGCCCAGGTTGCTGGTCATAATCAGCAGGGTGTTGGTGAAGTCCACCGTGCGGCCCTGGCTGTCCGTGATGCGGCCGTCATCCAGAATCTGCAATAGAATGTTGAACACATCCGGATGCGCCTTTTCCATTTCGTCAAACAGCACCACGCTGTAGGGGCGGCGGCGC
The DNA here is from genome assembly GCA_964345845.1 of uncultured Christensenella sp. Lineage (GTDB taxonomy): Bacteria > Bacillota > Clostridia > Christensenellales > Aristaeellaceae > UBA1038. Next base: position 28,388 of record CAYFSN010000011.1, on the reverse strand, counting down.
ACGGCTTCTGTGAGCTGTCCGCCTTCTTCATAGCCAACATAGCCCGGAGGGGCACCGATGAGGCGGCTGACAGAGAACTTTTCCATGTACTCAGTCATGTCAATGCGCACCAGGCTGCGCTCATCATCAAACAGGTTTTCTGCCAGGGCTTTGGCCAGCTCGGTTTTGCCAACGCCGGTGGGGCCTAGGAACAGGAAACTGCCGATGGGGCGCGCGCCGTCAGAAATGCCGGCACGGGAACGCAGGATGGCATCGCTGACCAGCTGAACAGCCTCTTCCTGTCCAATAACTCGCTGATGCAGTTCTTCGGGCAGGCGCAGGAGTTTTTCGCGGTCCGACTCCATCAGCTTGTTGACGGGAATGCCAGTCCACCGGCCGACGATGCGCGCGATTTCCTCTTCGGTGACCTTGTCGCGCACCATGCCGCTGAGGGTTTCGGGGTCTTGCTGTGCTTCGGCCTCCTCCAACTGCTGCTGCAGTCGAGGCAATTCGCCGTATTTTAGTTCGGCCGCGTGGTTGAGGTCATACTCGCGCTCTGCCTTCGCGATTTCCGCGCCAACGCGCTCCAACTCTTCACGAAGCCGCTGCACCTTGCTGACCTCGTTCTTCTCGTTTTCCCAACGGGTTTTCATTTCAGCGAATTCTGCCCGCAGGTCAGAAAGCTCTGCTTGCAGGGCCTGCAGGCGCCCAAGGGAAGCCTTGTCGGTCTCCATCTTCAGAGCGGCTTCTTCGATTTCCATCTGCATGATGCGGCGGCGGCGCTCGTCCAATTCCTGCGGCAGGCTATCCATTTCGGTGCGAATCATGGCACAGGCTTCGTCCACCAGGTCGATGGCCTTGTCCGGCAGGAAGCGGTCGGTGCTATAGCGGTGGGATAGTTTTGAGGCGGCAATCAGCGCGCCGTCCTGGATTTTCACACCGTGGAATACTTCATAGCGCTCCCGCAGTCCGCGCAAAATGGAAATGGTGTCTTCCACCGTGGGCTCTTGTACCAGCACCGGCTGGAAGCGGCGCTCTAACGCGGCGTCCTTTTCGATGTGCTTGCGGTATTCGTCCAGGGTGGTGGCACCAATGCAGTGCAACTCACCTCTGGCCAACATGGGCTTTAACAGGTTGCCCGCGTCCATGCTGCCTTCCGTTTTTCCGGCGCCCACAATGGTGTGCAGTTCATCAATGAACAGCAGCACCTGCCCCTCAGCCTGCTTGACCTCGGCCAATACAGCCTTCAAGCGCTCTTCAAACTCACCGCGGAACTTGGCGCCGGCAATCAAGGCGCCCATGTCCAAAGAGACCACACTGCGGTTCTTTAGGTTATCGGGGATGTCGCCCGCGACGATGCGCTGCGCCAGCCCCTCGGCGATGGCCGTTTTGCCAACACCCGGTTCACCAATGAGCACGGGGTTGTTTTTGGTCTTCCGGCTCAAGATGCGCACCACATCGCGGATTTCGTTGTCGCGGCCAATGACGGGATCAAGCTTTTGCTTCCTGGCCAGGTCGGTCAGATCTGTGCCGTACTTCTGTAGGGCTTCATAAGTATCTTCTGGGTTGTCGCTGGTGACACGGGAAGCGCCCCGCACGCCGTTAAGCGCGGTCAGGAAACCGTCCCGGTCGATTGAAAAGCGCGCAAAAAGCGCCTTCACCGTCCGGTCAGGCACAGCCAGCAGACCCAACAGCAGGTGCTCCACGGAGATGTACTCATCCCGCATGTTCTCGGCAGCCTTGCCCGCTTCCTGCAGCGCCCGGTCTGTTTCCTGGCTGACGTATGCTTTACCCTGCTCGCGGCTCAAACCACGAACACGGGGTAGGCGCTCCAGTTCTTCGCGCGCGGCGGCCGCCACCTGCCCGGAGTCCTTGCCCATCTTGATGAGCAGTTGGGGAATAAGCCCTTCGTTGTCTTCTAATAGGGCATTTAACAGGTGTGCCTGCTCCAGCGTTTGCTGGCCATACTCAATGGCCGTATTTTGTGCCCGTTGGATGG
>CAYFSN010000011.1:0-26400 GCA_964345845.1 uncultured Christensenella sp. | reverse complement strand
TGGCTTCCATGCTCTTTGGTGTATATTGCAGTTGATTCATTCCATTCTCCTCCTCAGCCAAAGAAGCATCTGACCATCTTTGACCTTCCTTAATTATAGCAGGTTGTACGGCTGTGTCAACGAAAAAAGCACCCAATTGAAGAATTTGTTGGCCGGGTATTTTACGTGGATTTTACATTGTTTCCCTTGCGGCTTTGCCCAAGGAACCATATGATAAGATATAGGTAGAAGTATGTTCTTATAGAAGGGCAGGAGGTACGTATGCGTAAAAGTGCGCAGGAGCTGCTTGGAAAAATGCGAAAGCTCAAAGACCAGGTGGAGCGAGATGCTGACAAGCTATACGGTGATTGGCGAAAGGGCATTCAGCGCACGGAGTTTGACCCAAGTGCCGCCAACCTGGCTGCCTATATGGCGCTGCGGCGGCACGACCTGCGTGAACTGCAGTGGCAACTGATTCCTGCTGGTTTGTCCTCCCTTGGCAGGCTGGAAGCACGCGTCATTCCCACCATTGATTCGGTCATCCGGTCGTGTGAAAGCATGGTGGGCGAACCGGAGGTTGTCCGCGCCAGTGAAGAAGAGTTCCTGCGCGGGGAGCAGATACTGGACCAAAACACGGAGCGCATCTTTGGCCCTGAACCTGCGAACCGGTACACCCGCATCATGGTCACCCTGCCAACAGAGGCGGCCAGGGAACCGGACATCATCAACGCTCTGGTGGCCCGCGGCATGGAAGTTGCGCGCATCAACTGCTCGCACGACGACGAAACCGTATGGACAGAGATGCTGAACAACGTGCGGTACGCGTCGCAGCAGTACGGCCGTGACTGCCGCATCAGCATGGAAATACCCGGCCCCAAGATACGCATCGACAGGGTGCTGAGCAAACTGCCCAAGGCACGGGTGTTTACAGGCGATGTGCTGTTCCTGACAGGGAACAAGAACATGCAGTTGCCGGCGGGTATCTCCATCGCCATGCGGCTGAGCATCCCCGAAATCATTGATTCCCTGAAGGCGGGGGAGCCAGTCATCATCGATGATGGGCATGTTGAGGCCGTTGTGGAAGCGTTGGTGGATGGCGGTGTTCTGGTAAGGGTCACCAAGGTCATCCGGGAGCGCGGCGTGCTCATCCGCCCGGAAAAGGGCATCAACTTTCCGGGGATTGACTACCGCATTCCGCTGCTTTCCGAGCGGGATAAGGAGATACTGCAGTTTGCCTGTAAGCACGCGGATATGATTGGCTGCTCCTTTGTCAGAGACAAGGCGGACATAGACATGCTGCTGGAGGAAATGGCAAAGCATGTGGACGACCCCAGCGCCATGCCGGTCATTCTCAAATTGGAGACCTTGGAGGCGGTTAGAAACCTGCCGGAGTTGCTGGTGGCAGCGGCATCCCATGTGCCCACCGCCGTGATGATTGCCAGGGGAGACCTGGCCGTGGAGGTGGGGTATGCCCGACTGTCGGAGTACCAGGAGGAAATCCTCTGGATATGCGAATCCGCGCATATCCCGGTGATTTGGGCGACACAGGTGGTGGAGAACCTGGTGAAAACGGGCATTCCCACCAGGGCTGAAATATCTGATGTAACGCTGTCGGCCAAGTCAGAATGCCTGATGCTGAACAAGGGCCCTCACATTAACGAGGCGGTGGAGTTTGTGGGTGACATCCTCAGCAAGTTTGAGCACCACGTCTACAAGAAAACGGCCATCTTACGCCAGTTGACCATCGCCAGCGACTTGTTTGAGCACATTACAAGCTGACGCTTTGTCCATTCGCGGCCTGTGGGCCGCGTTTTCTGTGCCACGCGTTTTGTTGTCACTTGGGGCACGATTTGCTATACTCACATACACTGAGGTGGGATGTTATGCAGCGTAATTGGCAAGGCCCCGATAAGCGGTACAAACGCATCGCGTTGTTGATGCTGTTTGGTTTTTTTCTGTACCGCATCGACCTGCTGTTTGGGCTGCTGACCCAGTTCGTGGGCATCATCGCCGCCTTTATCATTGGGCTTGCGATGGCGCTGCTAATCAACATTCCCATGGAGGCCATGGAAAAGCACCTTGGTTTCCTGGATAAGCGCCCGGCGGGCTTTAACATCAAGCGCACCGTCTCCCTGACGCTCAGTGTGGTCATTGTGCTCACCGTGCTGACGGTGCTGATGGTGGTCATTATCCCCGAAGTGATACTGACGATAGAGCGTTTGGCAAACCTGGTTCCTGGGTTGATACGTGATTTGCAGACCTGGCTGAGCCAGTGGGACATTGACCTGGGACAGGTGCTGGGTATGCCGGAAATGGACTCGGCCAGCGTACGCGATGCCATGGGCCGCGCATACGGCTTCTTGCTGGGCGGGATTACGTATTCCTCTACGGTTGTGTTTTCGGCGGCGCAGTATGTCATCAACATCTTCATCGGGCTTGTGTTTGCCATCTACTTGCTGTATTCCAAGGAGCGCATCAAAGGGCAGATTCGGCGGGTGCTGGATGCCTACCTGCCGGACCGGCATTCTAACCGCATTCAATATGTCATGTCGGTTACCATTGACAGTTACTCCAAGTTTATCGGCGGGCAGGTCATACAGGCCTTCGTTTCGGCGGCCGCCGTATGGGTATTCATGCTCATTTTCGGCTTTCCGTACGCACTGCTCATCAGCCTGACCACGTTTGTGTGCGCCTTCATTCCCATCTTTGGCCCCTACATCGCGGGGCTGGTGGGGCTGCTGCTGGTGCTGACGATTGCTCCGCACCAGGCGCTGTGGTTCCTGTTGGTGTATTTCATTGTGCAGCAGCTGGAAAGCAGCCTGGTGTACCCGCGGATATTGTCCAACGCCATTGACATTCCCTCCATTTGGGTGCTGGTGGCTGTCACCGTCGGCGGCGGCATCATGGGCATCGCGGGTATGTTGCTGTTTGTGCCTTTGGCGGCGGTGGTGTACCGCCTGCTGCGGGAGGGCACGGAGCGCAGGCTGCGTACGGCGGGGGAAGTAAATGGCTGAAATACTGTTCGAGCACGTCACCAAAGCCTTTGACGAAGAGCAGGGCTTGTTTGACTTTTCCGTTGCCGTGGAAGAAGGCAAGGCGTTTGGCATGCTGGGCCCGGCAGGTGCCGGCAAATCAACCGCCGTCAGCCTGCTGGCGGGCCTGCTGCGGCCGGATGAGGGCAAGGTCTCCATCAGGGGAAAGAACCCTTTTACGCAGCGACATTTGCTGATGGCAGATATTGGCTTTGTGCCGGGCAATGCGCGCCTGCCCAGGCGCACTTCGGGCGAGGCCTATTTGCGTCTGATGGGGGATGCACGTGGCGGTGTGTCCCGCAAGCGCATGCAGGAAGTGATGGAGCAGCTTGACTGCAACCCCTTGGGGGACTGGGCGTTTATGCCGCCCGACCAGCGCCGCAAGGTGGTGCTGGCCTTGGCGTTGCTGCACGACCCGCAAGTGCTGATACTGGATGAACCCTGCCGCGGCCTTGACCCCAACGCTCGCAACGCTGTGCTTGACCTGCTTGACAGCGAGCGTAAGCGGGGAAAGACCATCTTCCTTAGTACCCATGTGTTTGAGGAAGCGCAGCGGTGCTGTGATACCATCGGCATCGTTCGCCAGGGCCGCATGGTAACCATGCAGAGCGCCGAAGCGCTGGAACACACCCGGCAGAAGGTGTACCATATTACCTTTGAGAGCATGAGTCAGGCGTCCGCTTTTGCCCAGGAGTGGGAAAGCGGTGTGGAGCTGATGCGCAACCGCGTCATTGTAGCCATACCGGCAAGCCCGCAGGCGTTGTTGAAAACCCTTAGCAAGTACACGGTGGTGGACTTGGTTGGCGGCAGAGAGAACATGGAGGACAGTTTTCTGCGTGCCTTTGGGGGTGATTTGCTGTGAACAGGCGGTTGGTGTTGTTTCAGGTAAAGAAGCTGTTGTGGCCGGCGATTGTGTTAGCGGCGCTGTTCGCGGCGCTTCACGCGGGGGCTGTGTATCTGTTTGATGAGGCCACCATAGAAACCCTGACAGAAGCACGCGCCCAAGGCCCGGCGTTGTTCTCCGCGCTGGGTGTCGCCGGCAGCGCCACGCTGAGCGGGCACCTGGCTTCGCTGCTATATGGCTTTCTGTTGCCCCTGATAGGCGGGTTGTACGCGGTCAGGCTTACGGCCAACCTGATTGCCGACAAGGTAGAAACCGGCGAGATCAGCTACTGGATGTCGCTGCCCCACAGCCGCGCGCGTTATGTGTGGCGACAGGCTTTGGTGCTGCTCATCCTCACGGCCATCCCGCCGCTGGGCGGGTTGCTGGGCGGGGTTGCAGGCACCTTGGTGCTGAAGGCAGATACGCCGTTAAACCTGGCGGGATATGGGCTGCTGGTGCTGGGCCTCTACCTATGGATGGTGCTGTCGGGGGCGATTGGCTTTGTATTCAGCGCCGGTTCCGCATCCAGAGCCCGTGCGGCGCGCGTAGGCACCATTGTGTTCTTGTTGTTGTTTGCGTTGGGCATTGCGGGCATGGCGACAGGCGTGCCAAACTGGGTGCGCTGGCTTAGCCCGCGGTGGCTGTATGCGCCGCAGGAACTGGCGCGCGGTGTGATGCCGGCGAGGACGGGTGCGCTGCCTGCATTGGCTGTACTTTTGACGCTGCTTGCTGTGTGGCGCTTTTCGACCAGGGATCTTGAATAACGGGCATAGCCCGATGGAGGTAAAACATGAAGAAACTGTTTATCAGTGCGGACATCGAGGGAACTTGTGGCATCGCCCACTGGAATGAAACCGAAAAGAACCATGCGGACTGGGCATACTTCGCAGGGCAGATGACCAAAGAGGTTGCTGCCGCATGCGAAGGGGCAAAAGAAGGCGGTATGGATGAGGTGCTGGTGAAGGACGCGCATGACAGTGCCCGCAATATTGACCCGGGCAAGCTGCCGGTATACGCGCAGGTGCTGCGCGGCTGGGGCGGCAACCCCTCCAGCATGATGTTTGGGCTGGATGACAGCTATCATGGCGTGGTGATGACGGGATATCACAGCCCGGCAGGGTTCAACGGCAACCCGCTGGCTCACACCATGACCACTCAGTTGGCGCAGCTGACCATCAATGGGGAGATAGCCAGCGAGCTGATGCTCAATTCGCTGACCGCGGCCTCGCTGGGCGTGCCGGTGTATGCTGTCAGCGGCGACAAACAGCTGTGTGAGTGGATGAAGAGCAAGAGCCCCAACACCGCGACCATCCCCGTGAATGAAGGCAGCGGCGGTGCGGTGCGGTCCGTGCATCCCACGGAGGCGGTGCGCATGATTCGCGAAGCGGTGGCGGACGCTGTGCAAAAGCCCCGGGAGGATTTCCTGTTCCCCATGCCGGAACACTTTGAAGTCGTTATCCGCCATAAGGACCATCAGAAAACCACCCGCTCCAGTTACTACCCGGGCATGCAGCAGGTGGACGCACACACGCTGAAGTTTGAACACGATGACTGGTATGAAGTGCTGCGCATGATGCACTTCTGCCTGTAATAGAAAGGAAAGAGACATGGCCAAGTTTCCCATTGGCATCATTCTGGAGTCCTTGCATCAGCCCATTCCCCAGGCGCTGGATACCATCGCCCGCCTGGGCGCCCAAGGCGTGCAGGTGTATACCACCAAGGGTGAACTGTCGCCCAGGAATCTGACGCCCGCCAAGAAGAAGGAGTTCATCTCCATGGTGAAGGACCGCGGGCTGGAAATCTCCGCGCTTTGCGGTGACCTGGGCCATGGCTTTGGTGACCCTGAGAAGAACCCCGGCTTGATTGAGGACTCCAAGCGCATCCTGGACCTGGCCAAGGACTGGGGTACCAACATTGTCACCACGCATATTGGTGTGGTGCCCACCGATCCCAAACACCCCCGCTACCGCATCATGCAGGACGCCTGCGGCGAGTTGGCGGCGTATGCCGACAGCCTGGATGCCCACTTCGCGGTGGAGACAGGGCCGGAGACCTCCAAGGTGCTGTGCGGCTTCTTGGATTCGCTCAACTCCACCGGTGTCGCGGTTAACCTGGACCCTGCCAACCTGGTGATGGTAACCGGCGATGACCCGGTACAGGCGGTGCATACGCTGAAAAAGTACATTGTGCACACCCATGCAAAGGACGGACGCAAACTGCTGGACAAGGACCCGGAGCTGATTTACGGCATCGCATTTGATGACGTCGTGACAGACGCGGCGTTCATCGAACTGCCCCTTGGTGAAGGGGACGTGCCGTTTGACGCCTACCTGCAGGCGCTGGTGGACATTGGCTTTAAGGGCTACCTGACCATTGAGCGTGAAGTGGGGGATGACCCGGTGAAGGATATTGCGAGCGCCGTGTCCTTCCTTCGTGAGCGCATTTAGGAGGCCACGATGAAACTGGGAGTGAGCAGTTATAGCTTTGCCAAACACATGGCGGCCACCGGCGCTACCTACATCGACATCTGCAATGAGGCCAAGCGCATTGGCTATGACGGCATTGAGTTTATCGACCTGGACTTGAAAGTACAGCCTGCGGACAGCCTGAAGGCCCTGGCCACCGACATCAAAGCGCATTGTCAGCAGATTGGTCTTAGCATCATCGCCTATACCGTGGGCGCGGACTTCCTCAACCATGGGCCGGATGAAGTGGAGCGCATCAAAGGACAGGCCGACATCGCGGAAGTGTTGGGCGCCAAAGTGTTGCGGCACGATGCCGTCTGGAAACTGCCCGAGGGCGTCACCTGGCGCGAGGCCATTGAGCGCATCAAGGAACCCATCCGGGCCGTTGCCCAGTACGCGTCCGAGCGCGGCATCCGCACCTGCACGGAAAACCATGGCTATATCCTGCAGGACAGCGCCCGGGTGGAAACGCTGATACTGGCGGTAAATCACCCCAACTACGGTTGGCTGATTGACATGGGCAACTTCCTGTGCGCGGATGAGCCTGCCGTGATGGCATTACCCACGGCGGCCCCCTATGCGGTGCACGTGCATGCTAAGGACTTTTTGTACAAGCATCCCTGGGAAGACAACCCCGGCGCGGGCTGGTTCCCCAGCCGCAATGGCGCCCACCTGCGCGGCACGGTGGCGGGACACGGTGTTGTGCCCATCGCGCACTGCCTGAAGGTGCTGAAGGAAGCCGGGTATGAGGGGTGGCTATCCTATGAGTTTGAGGGTATGGAGGAGAACATGCCCGCCTTGGAGTCGGCCTACGGCTTCCTGCGTGGTCTGCTGACCAAGCAGGCATAATCGGATCATAACAAAAGAGGCAGCCAGCGCGGCTGCCTCTTTTTGTGGTGCGCTACTAGTCGGCCCGGTAGATGGCGATGGTCAGCGCGCCGTCCTGGGCGGTACCGTCCACCCGAACCGGGAATGGATAGTGGTTTTGAAACCGCAGGTTGATGGCGCTGTTGCCGACGGCTGCATCCGAATGAAGCGGCAGGTAACTGGCGCCGCTGGGCCCATGGGGCCGCCGCTGCAGCACCTCAATGCCCGGCAGCTGCATCAGCGCGTTGTACAGTGTGCTCGACACCTGGCAGGTGCCGCCGCCGTATCCTAAGACCGATTCACCGCCCACCAACACGATGGCGGGCTGGTAGCCGGAGGACGCACGGTAGGGGCCCACTTGCTCGTTAAAGTCAAACCGGCCTTCCGGCTCAACCACGATGGGCGCCATGCGCTCATTGGCTACGCTGATGTTCAGCATGCGGTTCTGGTTGGTTTCGTCGGTTGTGATGCGGTAAAACGAGGTGAACGCGGCGATGGGCGTGCCGCTGTCGGCATTGCGCGCCAACTCGTACACCGGCTGCAGTTCGCTGAGCAGCCGCGTATCCACCCATGCGTATTGCCGATGGTAGACCAGCTTTGCCCAGCCGTCCTCAATGCCAATGAAGGCCAGCCGCGCCCCGGGCTGCAGGGTGATGAGGGCCTTCGCGTCATGGCGGGGGGCGTCCAGCACCTGGGCTTCACTGCTGACCCAGCCGATAAAGTTGCTTAATATCGCTGGATACTGCGGGGTATGCACGGGGTCGATGGTTTCAACCCGGGTGTCATTGACATGGCGGCGCTGTATGTAGCCCTGTTGGCCATTGGCGCGCACCAGCACCCAGTTGGGCAGCACCTCGAGGATTTCGATGGTGACGTTTTGCCGGATGGAGCCGACCACCTCATCGCTCTCCGGTTGCGCCATCAGCCGTACATCCCGCATCAGCCGGCCGGTGTATAAAGGCTTGCGGCTGTCTTCAGCATAGGCTGAGGTACCCAGCAGCAAGCCCATGGTCAACGCTAATATCAGCAGCCTGCGCATATTACACCACCTTGTAGATGGCGATGAAGTACGCGCCGTCCTGCACGTGGGACTCTATGCGCACAGGGAAGTCATAGTCGTTGCGGAAGATAAAGTTCAGGTCGCCGCTGGAGGCGTCCATGCCGTGGGGCAGGTAGGGCATGCCATTGGCGCCGTGGGGTGCCCGCGCGGTAATAGTAAGCCCCGGCAACTGCAGCACCGCATTATACAGTGTACTGCTGGACTGACAGCTGCCGCCACCGCTGGAGAGCACCACTTCGCCTTCATACAGGGCATTTGCCTTCACATAGCCGTTGCGGGCGCTGAAGGGGCCGACACTGCCGTTGAAGTCGAGCGTTTCGCCGGGCTGCATCACGCGGTCGGTGCGCTGACCGCACACCATTAGGTTGATGATGCGGTTGGGGTTGCTACCGGTGGTGGAGATGTCGTAAAAAGAGTTAAACACCGCCAAGGGCATGTCGTTGTTCGCTTCCTCCAGGTTGGGGGCAGGCATGCGCAGTTCCTGCAAATCGGCCGTGTTCACGTAGCCATAGCGGCGCTTAAACACCAGCTGTGCCCAGCCGTTGTTTACATCCATGTACGCCAGGCGGGTGCCGGCCTGCAGCGTAATAAGCGCGTCTGAGGCGCCATCGGGTTCCGCGCGGACAATGGTTTCCTTGTCCAGGGTGGTGTAGTATTTCATGGCGGTGACACCGTAGGGCGGGGTGGTGCTGGGATTGACTGGATGTACATTCTCAATGCGGTGGCGCAGCACAAAGCCCGTGCGGTTGCCTTGGCGAATCTCCACATAGTTGGGCAGCACATCCACAATGTCAATGCGCGTGCCCGCCTGCAGCGTATTCATGCGCTTGGTGGTAGGCTGAGGACGCTGAACGGACGCGTCAAAATAAACGCCGCTTGCGCTATGGGACCCATAGATGGTGGTGATGTTGCCTGTGTAGATGACAGGCTTATCTGACGCCTGGACGGCGGGCAGGGTGGTGAGGCAAAGTATGGCTGTCAATACGACCAGGGCAAAGCGTTTTATCATGTGGTCTTGTTCTCCGTATCCGGCACGTCTGGATGCTTTTTCTCCAACTTCTGGTAAGTGCCGTCCTCTTGTTCGATGTAGACGTTGTCCAGCTGCTGCTGAAACCCCTCGCGGAAATCCTTCAAGTATTCCTGGCGCAGGGCGTCCAGCTCCTGCGCTTCGCCTTCGCTTAGGCCCTCTTCGCGCTTGCGGCGGCCCAACTCCAGCATCCACTGTACACGTTCTTTATCCATTGTACCCACTCCTCTTTAGCATCTTCAGCCCCAGTACGATGGGGACACACAGCACAACCGCGTCCAGCGCATAGGATATCCATTTGCTGACGGCGGACCGGTCAATCATAAACTCAAGCCCCAGGATGGCGCCCAGTATAGGCAGCAGCGCTATCAGGGTGCCAACGGCCAGCCCTTTGGCTTGACTCATCTTCAGCAGTTTAATGGCAAGGAAGATGAGCACCAGTGAAAACAGCACAACAGACAACACCTGCTGCACGCCGATGAAGCTGAAACGCATGTGGCCGTCATAGCGCAGGCTTTCAAACAGGTTTTGCGTTACGCCAAAGCACAGCGCGCCAAACAGGAACAAGCCGCCTGGGCGTTTAACGCGGGGCAATCTGCGAAGCGACATCACAAACAGTGTGGCTGCCGCGGCACTTTCCAGCAGATAGGTGCGCAGATAGGCGTCATAGGCGTCCCGGAAGGCCAGGAAGGTACTGTCCAGCACCCCTGTCACCAACGGACGGCTGATGCCAAGCGCGGTCGCTCCTTCGCCCAGCCGGGCCAAGGCAACAAACGCAAACAGCGCAGGTGTCAGCACATCCAACCATTTGGCGACCTGCACTTTGGATATGCGAGCAGACAACGCCGCGCCAGCCGTTGCGCCAAGCAGCGCGCCGTACATGGAGAAGCCGCCAACGCGCAAGTTTAACACGTTTTTAAACGTAAGAAACGGCCTAAACTGTACATCCGTCAGGACGTACAGCAGCCGGGCGCCTGCCAAACCCATCAACAGGGACAGCAGGCATGTGAGGGCCGCGGCATTTTTCATGCGCTCGTCCCGCTTGTTGAGCAACAGCAACACCAGGCCAGCGGCCAAACAGCCCGCTGCCACCCAAAGCCCCCATACATAGGCCGTCGTTCCCAGCAGCGTTATGCTGCGCGCATCATCAAACACAGTTTATTGGTTTCCCTCCGGGCCTATCAGCGTAGCAAAGTAGAGCATATCGCTTTGGGCCCGTTCGTTTCCGCTGCTTTTTTCCTGGTAGAAGCCGCCATTGTACACCATGGTGGCGGAGTTACCGCCGTCAAAGTTAAACGCCTGCCGGCAGCCCAAGCGGTAGAGATAGTCGGCCATTTGCTGTTGTGTGACGCCCTGCGAATCCTGCGTGCGGCCCTCAGCTAGCACCAGCACGTAACTCAGCGGGCCCATCTGGCCGATGGCCATGCGGGGTTCGGTGCCGTGCGGGTTGTAGGCATATTCCGGGTCAAGCTCCAGCAGCACGTCATCCTTGATATAGGCAGGGCCGAAGGTGAAAGCGTTGATAATCTGATGGCCGCTGTCCAGGAAGGCTTGCACTTCGTTTTTGTTGGACTTCACAAACACATGAAAATCACCGTTTTCATCGGTAACCAGCAAGTCTTTGGTGCGGTTAAACTTGGTGCGCACCTTCTCGCCCATGCGATATTCAAAACTGGTTTTCACCGGGTCATTGGACATGTAGTTGGCGTTAATCGCGATGATGGCGTTGTTGTGCTGGGCCATGGATGAAATCATGGCAACGCGGTTTGAGCCGGGCTTTCCGGCGGTTGCGGTGCGCAGTTGTGAGGGGTCTTTGATGTCCACATAGGCCACGCGCCACGTGACGCCGTCCTCCACATTGGTTTCCAGCCGCAGCGTGATGCTGTCGTCCTGGTACCCGCTTTCGGTGAACAGCGCCTGATCGGGCACCCGCCCAGGGGTCAAATCAACCGGCAGGGGGGAGAAAGCCGGCGCCTCCGCCTGTGCTGCGGGCAACAGCCAATCAAGCAGGCCGCCCCAGTCATCATCCGGCAGTTCATCCATCAAACGGTTCTTTTCGTCGTTAAGCATGGCGCCGCTGGGCATAAACAGCGGTATCGTCAGCACAAAGGCCGCTGCCAGAAAAATGCATAGTGTACGGGTTGTACGGTTCATGGGTTATCCTTTCTGTGTCTTGTCAGCGAACACCCATGCGCGCTGCAAGCGGTAATTGGCGAAGAATAGCGCGGTGTCCACCAGGATGTTCAGCAGTACGCGGTCCCAGCCCAGCCAGGCGTTGAGCGTGCTGATGAGCCCGGCAGAAACAAGCAGTGAAGCCGCTGCCAAAACAACGTAGCGGGGGAAGGCACCTTTGCATTTCTCCACGCGGAAAACAAAAGATTTATTGGCTTTGAAGTTGAACACGGCAGAGCATAGCCTGGCTACCGATTTTGCCAGCAACACATGCAGGGACACATTCCACACCAGCATCCATTTTGGGTCAAGCCCTGTCATGGGCAGCAGCACCTTGTCCATCAACGCGAACAGCAATACGTCCAGCACGGTGGATAGCCCGCTTGCGGACGCGTACTTGATGAAGTTGCCAAACAACTGGCGGTAGATGCGCACAGAATCCTGAAAGGGCCGGAAGTGCGTGCGTCGGTTTTCCTCGATATAGATGGTTTCGATGGTGACCTTTTCGAAGGGGATGTATCGGTTGGAGCAAGCAATGAGCACGTTCATTTCATACTCGAAGCGGTCACCCGGCACGTCCATCATGAAGGGAATCAGATTGTTTGAAAATGCGCGCAGGCCGGTCTGCGTGTCCGGTAGCCATGTGCCATACAGCAGCGTGAAGAAAAAGCTGGTCAGCCGGTTGCCGGCGCGGCTTTTTGCGGGGATGTTTTCTTCAGAAAAGTCTCGCGAACCCAGTACCAGGGATTCCGGCGCGGCCATCAGCGCCTGCGCGCACTTCAGCACATCGGGGGCTGTGTGCTGGCCGTCAGAGTCTGCCGTGACAATGCCCGGTGCGTCAGGGTAATGGTCCAGCACATACTGCATGCCATACTTGAGGGCGTGGCCTTTGCCGCCATTGACGGGGTAGCCAATCACCGTGCAGCCAGGCTTGCTTTGCAGTTGCTCAAACCAGTCCGCGTATTCCGGGCCGGAGCCGTCATCCACAATCAGGATGCGGTGAAAACCATGGGCAATCAATGCATCCGCGTATTCTGTCAACAGATGATCAGGGTGCAGCGAGGGTATCAGGACGACTACGTCCAACGCATCAGGCATGAATGGCTCCGTTCCGCAGTGTTGCGTCATTTGGCGTCCTTCGCGGGGCGAAGGCGTCCATCCCGCATATTGTATCGCCGCAGGGGCATCTTTGCAAGTTGGGCGCTATGGGTTGCGGCACCGCCTGCCTGTGTATATACTGCCGATAAGAACCAAGGGAGGTACATACCAATGAGCAGCGGATATCGTCAGGGCCGTCCTGGTGACGAGGAGAAGATACTGGACTTCGCGAACATGGTCTTCAGCATGGCGCACCGCCCGCATGACTTCGCGCGGCTGTTACCCAAAGTGTACGGAAGAAGCAACCACGCGCCCAAGCACGTGCTGTACGAAAACGAAGCCAGAGACATCGAAGGCCTGGTTGGCTTGCACGTGGTAGACATGCGCGTGGGGGAAGGCACCCTGCGCTGCGGGGTCATCGGCACCGTCAGTTCTCATCCGCGCTACCGGGGCAAGGGGCATATGAAGCGGCTGATGCCCATGGCGGAGCAGTTGGCCCGGGAAGCGGGCTGTGAGTTGATGCTGCTGGGCGGGCAGCGGCAGCGGTATAACTACTTTGGCTTTGAGCAAGGCGGCGTCAGTGTACGGATGGAAATTACCCGCAACAACCTGCGCCACACCGGCCCGCATCGTTGGGAGGACATGACATTCCTGCCGCTTGAGCAGGCTTCGTCTGATATGCACGATGCTGTTTACCAACTGTATAGCCGACAGGCCATGACGGGCATCAGGAGTAAGGAAGAGCTTTCTGTCATCCTGCGCTCCTGGCTGGGGCAGGGCTATGTTTTTTTACAGGCTGACCAGGTGGTGGGGTATCTGTATGAAGTTGACGGCCATTGGCGCGAGTTTATGTTGACAGAGCATGTTGCTGTTGAGACCGTTCTCGCTGCCTGGCAGAACTACAAAGGAACGCGCGCAACCACCGTACGGCTTGGCCTGCACGATCGGAAAATGCTTCCGCATTTGGGGCAGTTGGCAGAAGAGGTTGTGCTGGAGGATGGCCACATGCTGCGGGTGCTGAACTGGCAAACGGTGCTGCAAAGGCTACTGGCATTCCGCCACGGCATCCTGCCGCCTGAATCTGGAGACAAGATACTGGAAATTGACGGCGAACGCCTGCGCATCCAGGTGTCCGGGCATGGTGTATTGGTGAAGCCTTCTTCAGACAAGCCCATGGTTGCCATGACACACAATCAGGCTGTCACGCGTTTGCTATCGGTACAAAGCGCGTGGCAGCCTGACAGGCATTTGTTTGATGATTGGTTGCCGCTATGGTTTACCCTGCCGGAGGCAGACGGCTTTTAGCCGCGGCCGAAGGGGGCGTAGCCGCCCAGGATGGTCCTGACCATTTCGGCGATTTGCTGGGGTGTTTCAACTTGGCCATAGGCCATCCAGTGGCGCAGGATGCCGGCAAAGCCATAGCTGAGGAAGATGTGCGCGTACGCGCGCGTGTGCTCTTCCGTGCCGTAGGTGGTCTCCCAGGTTTCTTTTGTGTGCAAGCGATTGCGCTCAAACACGCGGGACAGCAGCGAGGCGCTGTCGGTGCGCAGCAGGGCTTCGCACTGCTCGGCGTTTTCGGTTAAGTAGGTCATCACGGCGGTGATGATGGCATCCAGCCTTTGATCGGGGTCGGTGCTGGCATACTCCTGCACCACCTTGGTGATGCCGGCCAGCACATCATCTTCCAGTTCCTGGTACAACGCAAAGATATCCGTATAGTGCAGATAGAAGGTGCCCCGGCTGAAGTCGGCCAAGTCCGTCAGTTCGCTGACTGTGATCTTCTCCAGGTTTTTAGTGAGCAGTAGTTTAACAAGTAGGTTTTTAAATGTTCTCTTTGTACGCTGTGTGCGTCGGTCGACTCTTTGCGTCATACATTCCTCCGGTGATTGTTGTTGAGTGCCGAATCAGCAATCATATGGTATAGGGGTATAGTAAACATAGTACTATGAAAAACCTTAAGTTGCAACGAATAGATATACAAAATTTT
This sequence comes from uncultured Christensenella sp., assembly GCA_964345845.1. Classification (GTDB taxonomy): domain Bacteria; phylum Bacillota; class Clostridia; order Christensenellales; family Aristaeellaceae; genus UBA1038. The sequence continues at coordinate 11,830 of CAYFSN010000011.1, read as the reverse complement.
GCTTTTAACAAGTACTTTATTTCACTTGCAAGATTCATTCTGGCAGTCTCGTTGTATAATGGGTAACACAGGGGCTGATGAGAGGAACAGTATGACTTTGTTTGAGACAAGGGAGGCACGCTTCGAGCGGCTGGTGGCTCCCCATGAACGGCAGATTTACTTCATTTGCTTGCGTATGATGAGCAACCCGGAGGACGCCCAGGACTGCGCACAGGATGCCATGGTGAAAGCATGGCGCGCTTTTTCCACCTTCCGGGGAGACAGCAAGATAAGCACGTGGCTGTACACCATCGCCACGCGCTGCTGTTTGGACGCCCTCAGGCGCAGGGGGGAAGATGTATCGCTTGATACTTTGCAGGATGAAGGGTGGGAGGCCGTGGATGACGCGCCTTCGCCCTACCTGCAGTTGGAGGAAAGCGAACGAAAGCGGCTGTTGGAGCAAGCCATCAAGCGCCTGGCGGCTGAGCAGCGTGCCGTGCTGGTCCTGTGCGACCTGCAGGGCCTTAGCTATCAGGAAGCCGCCGACGCCATGGAATGCCCCATCGGCACCGTCCGCAGCAGGCTGGGGCGAGCAAGGGCCAGGCTCAAGCAACTTTTGTCAGCTGAAGGGGAACTTTTTCATGCAACAGACAGTCACAGTATTGAGAGGAGGGAAACCAAATGACATGTGAACAGTTTTCCGCTCTCATGCGCGGGTATTTGGACGGCACATTGAACGCTGAAAGCACGCAGCAGGTAAGGCAACACCTGGAAACCTGCGCGGATTGTCAGCTGAGCCTGCAGATACTGCGTGACTGCCAAAGCCTGGATGAAGGCGGCGAGGTACCGGCCAGCTTCTCATCCTCCTGGCGGCAGGCCATCAAGCAACAGGAGGGCAAGCCCATGCAACCCCAGGAACAAGGGCAGAAGAAGCCAAAGGTGAGCCAGTTCAAGCGTTTTGTAGCGATTGCGGCGTCTTTGGTGGTCGTCATCACCGGCGCGTGGATGGTTGGCAGCAAGGAGCCAACTACCGCGTCAAAGGAGACCTATAGCACCATTCCCTTCGAGGCGGTGGGGGGCAGCGCCGCGGACGCACTGCGCAGCCAGCCGGCCATGCCGGACATGGCACCCAGTGCGGTAGAGTATGACAGTGCCATGATGGCAGAAGCCGCGCCCGCACCGCAAGCGGAGCAAGGCGATCTGGCCCCTGCAAAGATTATCCGCACCGTTACTTTACGCATTACCACGGCTGATTTTGACAAAGACCTGGAAAAACTCAATCAGTTGCTGGCGGACAAGGGCGGTTATGTCGAGTACTCGGACATTTCGGCAGACGCCGGTACAAGGCAGTTTCACCTTGCGCATTCCCAAGGACAAATTGGATGCTTATCTGGAAGGCGCGCAGGGGGTAGGGCGCACCATCAGCTTCAGCGAGTCGCAGGAAGATGTCAGCGAACAGTACATGGACACCGATACCCGCCTGGCGACGCAAACGGCCAAGATGGAGCGTTTGCAGGACTTGCTCAGCCGAGCGGTGGTGGTCGAGGATATCTTGCGCATTGAGCGGGAAATCGCCGACACGCAGTACCAGATTGACCGCTTGTCAGGCTCGCTGCGCGGCATCGACAGCAAGGTCGATTACGCAACGGTCAGCCTGTACCTGGCTGAACAGCGCGCACCCCAGGATGAGCCCGCCTATACATTGGGCCAGCGCATTGCAAACGCCATGGCGGATGCCTGGAGCGCCGCGCGTGACTTCCTGGAACAAGCGCTGATTGGCATCATTGTGCTGGCGCCCTATGTGCTGGTCTTGGGCTTCGTTATCTACATCATCGTGAAAGTCATCAAAAGGAGAAAACAAAAATGAGCAAGAAACTGATAATGCTGCTGGTTGCTATGCTGGCGTTCTCGCTGAGCATCACAGCCATCGCAGAGGAGATTATTGTAACGGGTACAGCCACTGTATCCCTGCCGGCGGATACCGCCACACTGGAGTTGGGCGCGTCCTTCAAGGCGCAAACAGCGCAGGAGGCGCAGCGGCAAACAGACGCAGCCATCAAGCAGATTCTGGAAGCGCTGAAGGAGCTGGGCATTGAGCAGAAAGACATCACCACCAGCAACTATTCCGTATTCGTCGAAATGCCTTACCAGGAGTATGGCAGCATTGGCCAGGCACCGCCGGTGTACAACGCCAGCAATATGCTGCTAATTACTGTGCGGGATTTGGAGAAGGTCGCCGCGGTTATTGATGCCGGCACAGAGGCTGGCGCCAACCAGATTTACAGTTTGGTGTTCAGTTCGTCCAAGGCGCGTGAAGGGTACCACCGGGCGCTGCAGCGGGCGGTGGAAGATGGACAGCAAAAGGCTGAGGTGCTGGCACAGGCAGCCGGGAAGACCCTGGGCGGCATCCAGACCATCAAGTCCGACGAGCTGTACGGCGAAATGTATGGCGCCAGAAACCAAATGGACTTCAAGGAATCGGCAGCTGCGGGCACATCCATTGTGACGGGCGAAGTGACCGTAAGTGCTCATGTGACTCTGACGTACGAACTCGAGTAAACTATGCTAGGCCGTCTCCAACGAAGGAGACGGCCTTGTGCATAGAAAGACCATCCTTCATTTGCCGGACAATCTCAGACAGTCAACAAAACCTAATGGGAGGTTCGGAGGGCCGAAGCCCTCCGAGTACAATCCGCGCCAGCGGCGTGTACGGTGGCGCGGCAGGCCTTGCGTAGCAAGGGTTTCCATGCCGTCTACCGCCCGGGAGCGAAGCGAGAGGTAGACGGCCAAAAAGCCAAACCGTCGAAAAACCTCAGTTTTTCGACGGTCTTCACCCTATACTGCTTTCTTCCGGTGCCTGCGCATGTACTGCCCGGTGCGCACCTCGTGTATGAAGTGCTTCCCATAGGGCAAATCCGGCTGCGACAGGGTATCGGCCACAGCCTGCTCCCTGTCGTAGGGAATGGTCACCATGGTTACATCCAGCCCGGTCACGCGCTCGCTGTCGCTGCCGCTGAGGATGGCGTACTGAACCATGGGCACCCCCAGGGCATTGCCCACTGACCCCGTGTTAAACAGCAAACCGTCCAGCGTGCGCTGTCCCTGCCGGTGGGTGTCTGCGAAGCCGACCACATGAAAGCCGCCCTCAAACAGCCAAGAGAGCTGCTCCGATGGACTGTTTAGATGCAACAGCGACTTCATTACCGGGCGGCCATGCAGCAGGCGGATGCGCCGGCCGCTAAGCGTCAGGCGTATTTCCAGCGGCAATTGAGTCAGCGCTTTCATGCGCGCTTCGCCCAGCTGCTGGTAGTAAAACGCGTCCAAGGGGAATAGCCGGGCGCCGATGCCCTCATCCCAATTTCCGCGCAGCACCACCTCGCAGCGCGCCATGGCCCAGTCAAACGTCAGGTGGCTGTCAGGCCCCTTGCCGACAATGTCGCCCAGGCACCACACGCGGTCAATGCCGCGGGCGGCTAAATCCTCATCCAGGGCGCGCACCGCCGGCATGTTGCCATGCAGGTCCGCCACCAGGGCGATGGTCATTTACGCTTGCCGGCTTCTTCCACCAGCCAGTCAAAGATGCGCTGCATTTCCGGTTGTTTTGCAGACAGGTTTTCCGGGTGCCACTGAAAGGCGAGCCCGGGATAGCCGTTGGCAAACTCGACCGCTTCAATCAGCCCGTCGGTGGCATGGGCGCTAGCCACCAGGCCTTCGCCCAGCTTGTCGATGTTTTGATGGTGGCGGCTGTTGACGCTGACACGGTCCTGTCCCATCAGCCGGTGCAGCAGCGTGCCGGGCACGATGTTTGCGTAGTGCGCCTGGGAGTCTTTGTTTTGGTGCTGCAGGTCGGTCTCATACTGGGAGGGAATATCCTGGATCAGGGTGCCGCCCTGGGCGATGTTAACCAGCTGAATGCCGCGGCAAACAGCCAGGAAAGGCTTTCCGGTGGTCAGCAGATACTTGTAGGTGTACAGTTCCTGCTTGTCGCGCTCTGCAATGACGTCGTTCACGGTGGGGTGCTGCTCTTGGCCGTACTCGGCCGGGTCAAAGTCTTCCCCGCCGGGGAACAGCATGCCGTCCACATTGTCGACCATGGCGCGCCAAACGTCCTCCCGGTCGGTCAGCGGCAGCAGCACGGGCAATGCGCCCGCGCGGATGATGGCCTCGATGTAGTCGTTGGGCATGTTGATACGGCGTTTTTCCGTGTCAAAGTTGGCGTTGATTCCAATCGTGATCATGGCGGTCCTTCCTTATGCTTAATGATAGAACCAGTATAGCATAATTTGCGGACGATGAAAGAGAAACCTGGAAAAATGAGGAAAGATTAATTTGTCCGGGTATATTCCCTATGTTATACTGCGAACGAAGACAACGACAACAATGGCTTGGAGGGCCTGGATGACGAAGAAATACAATCAGACGAAGTCGCCGTTTAAAGGCTGGGTGATGGGAACCATCGCCGCGGGCGTTACCGCCCTGGGCTATTCGGCGTTGTTTCCGCTGTACAAGTGGCCGCATTACCTGTTCATGGCGGCGGCCGCGCTGGTCGTGGGACGGGTTTTTCAGGTCATGGGGGGCGGGCTTGACACCTCTAAGCAAGCCGCGGCTGTGGATGAACTGCCCCGCACAGGCAACGAGCAGGTGGACCGCATTGTAGAGAAAGGGCAGGACCTGTTACGCCAGATTCAGCGGGAGGATGACCTGATTCCGGACCCTGTGCTATCTGAGCAGATTGTGCAGCTGGGCGCCATCTCCAACAAAATCTTCCGTACGGTGATTGAACAACCGAGCAAAGCGCCGCAGATTCGTCGTTTCCTGGACTACTATCTGCCCACCACGCTGAAGATGCTGCGGGGGTACCGCACCATGGATGAGCGCAAGGTGCAAGGCCATGAAGCCAACGAACTGCGCGACCGCATTCGCTCGGCGATGGATGTGGTCATTGGCGCCTTTAACAAGCAGCTGCAAACGCTGTATAAGGACGATATTCTGGATATTTCCACGGACATAGATGTACTGGAAACCATGCTAAAGCAAGACAGCCTGATTGGCCAGCCCTTCGCCTCGACCATGTCGTCGGGGACTGCTGGGGCACAGGCCCAGGCACAGAAGGAGGAGTAACCATGTCAGAAAATCAGGAAGTAAAAAAAGAGACCCTGGACACCACCGAACAACTGCGCGCCATGGCCCAGCAGGAGATTGGCGAGGTGCCCGTGCTGACACTGTCACCCAAGGCGGGCGACAAACTCAAGGTGGAAGAGGTGATGGAGCAGTTGGAGGGCGCCGTTGCACAGCAGGAGCCTGTGGCGCCCGATGTGCAGGCGGCCATCGCCAAACAGCTTGATTCCGCCTTGACGGATGAAGAACGCAAGGCAGTGGAGCAGTTTTCCTCGCAGATTGACATTGGCAACCCGCAGCACGTGATGCTGTACGGCGCCGACGCGCAAAAGAAGGTATCAGACTTCGCGGATACCATTCTGGCAGACGTCAAAAACAAGGATACCGGTGACGTTGGCGACATGATGTCCAAGTTGATTGGCGAACTGCGCAACTTTGAAGGCGCGACCGAAAAGCCCAAGGGCATCCGCGCTTGGTTCACCTCCGCTGACAAGTATGTCGCACAGGTGCGCGCGCGCTTTGACACGGTGTCCCAAAACGTGGAGTCCATTGCCGGCACGCTGGAAACCCACCAAGTGCAGCTGCTGAAGGACGTGTCCATGTTCAACCACCTGTATGACATGAACATTCAGTACTTCAAAGAGCTCACCATGTACATCGCGGCAGGCGAAAAGCGCCTGGAGCAGTATCGCGCCACCGATGTGGTAGCGGCCAAGCATAAGGCCGAGCAGAGCGGTGACGCCATGGACGCGCAGAAGGCCAGCGACATGGCCACAGCTGCCGACCGCTTTGAAAAGAAGCTGCACGACCTGAAACTGACCCGCCAAATTGCCATGCAGATGGCGCCCCAGATTCGTCTGCTGCAAAACAATAACGCCCTGCTCATTGAGCGCATTCAGTCCACCCTGGTCAACACCCTCCCCTTGTGGAAGAACCAAATGGTGCTGGCCATTGGGCTTGAGCACAGCCGGGAAGCCATGCAGGCGCAGCGCGCTGTGACCAACATGACCAACGACCTGCTGAAGAAAAACGCCGACAGCCTGAAGATGGGTACCGTGGAAACCGCGAAGGAAGCGGAGCGCGGCATCATCGACATCGAGACCCTGGTGCAGACCAACCAGTCGCTCATCGATACCATGAACGAGGTCATCCGCATTCAGGAAGAGGGCAGGCAGCAGCGGCGCGAGGCTGAGAAGACCTTGACCAAGATGGAAGACGAGCTTAAAAACCGTCTGATTAACGGCTAAAGGATGTTGGATGTTTAAACGATCTACGGCTGTCCTCAGCACGGTGCTCATGATTGCATTGATTGTGAGCGCCGTGCTGTGGGGCGCCTACAAAGGCTGGCGCGACGAGCGCGTGCAGGTGGAGCAATCTGTCGCCGGGCTGCAGGAGATGCTGTCGGTTCGCCGGGAGGTGGCCTACAATGTGCTCTCGGTGGCAAACCGCCACCTGCCGGAAGATGATGAAAGCGTGACAAGCCTGCGTCAAGACACGGATGCCCTTGGCCGCAGGAGTACCCTGACTGAACGCGCCGCCCTCAATGCCAAGGTGGAGCGGGATGCAATGCTTGTGCTGGAGAAACTGGCATCGCTTGAATCCGTCAAGGCGGATGACCGCGACCTGATGTACGTCAGCGCGTTGCTGCCCCAGGCGCTGGAACAATCCGCCAAACTGACGGAGCAAGCCGCTTACAACCAAATGGCAGAAGACTACAACCACCGCAAGCAGCGCAGCCTGTCGGGCAGGCTGGCAGGGCTGCTGGGCATTGCCGATGCGGAAGTGTTTGCGCAAAGTGAGGTCACGCCATGAAGAGACTACGCGCGTTAATTCTGCTGCTAGCGGTTGTTCTGGTCTTTCCCGCCATTATAGCGCAAGCTGAACAGCCGGTCCGCGACAGCACCGCCATCCTGTCCGCCCAAACGGTAGAGGAAATTCGTGCCCTGAATGATGAACTAGCCCAGAAAACGGGCTATCGATTGGCTGTGGATGTCCGGCACTTCTTGGGCGGCGCCATGCCGGATGATTACGCCAAGGAACTGCTAAGCACGGAGGACCAACCAGAAAAAACAGTGCTGCTGCTGGCGGTCATCGGTGAAGAGCGATATGCCGCAGTCGCCGGAAACGATGCTGCCCGCGCGTTAAACGCAGAGGCTGTGAACAGCCTGCTGTCCATGCACTTCCGCGCGCCCTTCCAAAGGCGCGACTATGACGCAGCTGTGCTGCAGTTTGCCAGAGAGGCGGCCAGGCATCTTGCCTTGTACGCGGGTACCGGCCTCAATGCCCTTCCGCCCGAACAGCCGCAGACCACCAGCGCCCCAGCACCTTTGCCCACACCGCAGCAGGAGTATGAGTCCATCAAACTGCCGGACCTCAACAGCATGCTGCGCGAGCCCATCACACCCACCGAGGATCCCACCTTCCGTCGCCAGCGTACAGAGCGGGAAGACAAGGGCATGAGTATTGGCAGCATTGTTGTCATTGGCTTGGTGTTGTCATCCCTGTTTGGCGGCAAAAAGAAGGGCAAAAATGGTTGCGGCTGCGGGCCGCTTGGCTGGATATTCGGTGTGTTCGGTCTGTCAAAACTCTTTGGCTGGAGAGACTAATGCGCCTGGTGTTAATTAGCCTGGACGCCGCTTTCGCGGATGACGCCCCCACCTTGCTGTCGATGCCCAACCTGGGCCGGCTGGCGGATGAGGGCGTCTTTTGTGATAACGTTGAAACCGTGTACCCAACGCTTACCTACCCGGTGCATACCTCTATATTGACCGGGTGCTACCCGGATACCCACGGCATTGAGCATAATGAAAAGTTCATGCCGGACGTCCCGGCGGTGAAACGCCCGTGGCATTGGGAGGCAGGCGAAGTGCAGGTAGAGACGCTGCACCAGGCAGCGCATCGCGCGGGCAGGGAGGTGGCGTCCATTCTGTGGCCTGTCAGCGGCAAGAACCGGGCTATTCGCTACAACATGCCGGAAGTGCACGCCCTGCCGGGCGAAAACCAAACCATCAAAATGCTGCGATATGGCAGCCCTGGGTGGCTGCTGTCAAGCGAAGTGAAGCACGGGCGTACCCGTCCCAGCAACAAGCAGCCGCACCTGGACCGCTTTGCTGTGCTGCTGGCGGATGAACTCATCCGGCGGCAGTTTAACCCAGACAACATCGCCAACGACGTAGAACCAGGTGCCAGCGCGCGTAACCGTCATATGCCTGACGTGCTGACACTGCACCTGGTCGACTTGGATGCCAGCCGCCACGCGGGTGGCGTACAGGGTACTGAAGCGAAATCTGCCCTGGTTCGGCTGGACCAGCATGTGGGGCGCATCATGGACGCACTTAGTTATGCGGGCGTGCTGGATGATGTGGTGGTGGCCGTGGTCAGTGATCATGGCCAGGCCGACATCAACCGGGTGGTGGCCTTGGATGCCTGGCTTCAATCGGAGCGCATTCCCGCCCGGGCGCAGACCCTGGGCATGGGCGCCTACATTCGCTGTGACCGTGGCGACTACCAGTATGTATATGACGCGCTTGTAGAGAATCAAGCCATGCTCAGCATACGCCATGTATACACCCGGCAGGAACTTCGCCGCATGCGCGCACCGGCTGGCTTGCTGCTTGCCGTGGATGCCGCCGATGGGGTAGAGTTTGTGGATAGTCTGGACGATGCCCCGCATGCGGCCAACCATGGCTTTGGGGTGGATCATACGGCGGCGCGTTGCCTGCTGTGGCTGCATGGCCCGCCCTTTTTGGCGGGCGCCAGGCTGCGTCAGGCGCATGTAGTAGACATTGCGCCCACATTGGCGCATGCTACGGGCCTTAACATGCGCCAGGCACAGGGGCGCGTGTTGTTGGAAGCCTTTAAGCCCATCGTATAGCGGAGGTTGTATGGCAAAGCAAGCAGCGGTCACCTTTTTTCACCAGTCAGGGTTTACAGTAGCGGTCGGCAAGACGCTGCTGATATTCAGCTACTGGCAGCATGAACAGGTGCCGGAGAGCCATCGCCTGGGTGACCGCGACTTCAAAGGTTTTAACAACATCGTGGTGTTTGTTCCGCGCGCATCCGCGGAGCATCATGACCCGGCCATCTACACCTGGAAAAAGTCTTACCCCATCACTTATGTTGTTTCTTCGGATGCCGCGGACGCGGTGCCGGAGGGCGCCAATGTACGCATCATCAAGCGCGGTGAGACCATGACGGTGGCCAATGTGTATATATCTGCCCATCGCTCCACAGACGCCGGAGTCGCCTTCTGGGTGCGAACCGCGGGGGTGACCATCTTCCACGCGGGCGACTTAAACCTGTGGCACTGGCGGGAGGAGAACAGCCTGCGAGAGATTACGCGGGCTGAAGATGACTTTTACGAGGCTGTCGGCGAGCTGCCGGACAAGCCCTTGCACATCGCCATGTTCCCGGTGGACCCAAACCTGGGCGGCTTTTATGATGCTGGCGCCAACCACTTTATCATGGCAAAGAAGCCAGGGGTGTTCTTCCCGATGCACTGGGGCACCCGGGAGGAAATTGCCCAGGATTACGCGCGCCGCATGAGCACCGCGCGCACCACGGTATTTGCGTTGACCCAGCCCAGAGAAACGGCCATTGTCGACCTGACGGTCACACCGCCTTCGGTGCGCGGTGTATTCAGTGACAGGCGGGGGCCCGGGCGCGTGCCGCTCACGCCTGAAGAAACCAACGTGGACCTAAACGCCTACATATCTGACGACCCGTTCTCAGAAACCGACCTGCCGGTGGACTTGTCAGAGCACAGCTAAACGTCCGGCGCTCTGTACGCCGCACGCGTTCCTTCATAACATGTTCAAAATGTGGTATAATAACATAAGGCGGATTTGCGGCAGGGCGCACCACGCCCGCGCCGCGGACTAAGTTGGGCTTTTTGTACTATGCCCATAGACTGATGAGGCTTTTTAATGAATTTGAAGGATCTGAACCCAATGCAGCGGCAGGCAGCGGAGACGACAGAAGGCCCCCTTCTGATTGTCGCCGGAGCTGGCAGCGGGAAGACCCGCACCATGACCTATCGCATCGCCAACTTACTGAAAAAAGATGTTCCTGCATATAGCATAATGGCGCTGACATTCACCAACAAGGCAGCCAAGGAAATGCTCAGCCGGGTGGACCGTTTGTCCGGCAGCTCAGCTGAAGAAGCGTGGATTGGCACCTTTCATTCTATTTGCGTGCGCATTTTGCGGCGAGATATCGAAAAGTTGGGCTATAAGCGCTCCTTTGTCATTTACGATGAGGACGACCAAACCCGTGTGCTGAAGGACATCTACAAGCGGTTGGATATCGACGACAAGCGCTTTCCCATCCGGGAAATTCGTTCCATCATATCCGACGCGAAGAATCGTCTGCTCAACGCGCAGGAGTGGTTTGCGGAATCGGTGAAGGATTATCGTTCCCAGCGGATCTATGACATTTTCAGCATGTATGACCAACGCCTGCAGCAGGCCAACGCGCTGGACTTTGACGACCTCATCGCCAAAGCACTGCAGCTGCTGGTTGATCATCCGCCTGTGCTGCAGCACTATCAGCGGCGTTTCCGCTATGTTCATGTAGACGAATACCAGGACACCAACTTCGCCCAGTACTCGCTGGTGAAACTGTTGACCCAGGAAAGCCGCAACCTGTGCGTGGTGGGTGATGACGACCAGTCCATTTACGGCTGGCGCGGCGCCGACATCCGCAACATTTTGAACTTTCAGAAGGACTATCCGGATGCCACGGTCATTAAACTTGAGCAAAACTACCGCTCTACCTCCACCATACTGGACGCAGCCAACAAGGTCATTGCGCGCAATGAAGGCCGCATGGAAAAGAACCTGTGGACCGAACTTGGCGAAGGCGACAAAATCAAGCTGTGCAGCGCGGGGGATGAGCGTGAGGAAGGTGCCTGGGTTTGTGAGCGCATCCGCCAGCTGAATGAGCGTGGGGTGAAATACTCGCAAATCGCGGTGCTGTACCGCATGCACGCGCAAAGTCGTATCCCAGAAGAAATGCTGATGCGCGCAGGCATCCCCTACCGTATCTACGGCGGCACTCGGTTCTACGACCGCAAGGAAATCCGCGATGTGGTGGCCTACCTGCGCCTGCTTATTAACCCCATGGACGAAGTGTCCCTCAAGCGCATCATCAACGTGCCCAAGCGCGCCATTGGTGATGCCACGGTGTCGGTGCTGGAAGAGCACGCCGCAAAGGAAGACCTGCCATTGTACTCGGTGCTGGTGGATTTGCCGGAGCAGTTGGCGTCCCGCCCGCGCAAGTGTGTGACAGAGTTCGTGGAGCTGCTCAACCGCCTGACCACCCAGAAAGACCAGTTGGGGCTTACGGAATTCATCCAGTTGGTGCTGGATGAAACCGGCTTGATGAAGCAATATGAAGACACAAACGACGAAGAGCTGATTGCCAAGCGCGAGAACCTGCTGGAGTTTGTCGGCGCCGCGCAGGAATTTGAGCGCCTGTCGGACGAAAACACACTGGAAGACTTCTTAGAGAACATCGCGCTGGTGACGGACCTGGATATGCAGGAAGACAGCCCCCAGTATGTAACGCTGATGACGCTTCACTCCGCCAAGGGTTTGGAGTACGATGCTGTGTTTATCATCGGCATGGAGGAAGGTCTGTTTCCCACCCAGCGTTCGCTTGACAACCAGGAAGGCCTGGAGGAAGAGCGCCGGCTGTGCTATGTGGGCATGACCCGGGCAAAGCAGTATCTGGG
>CAYFSN010000010.1:0-37606 GCA_964345845.1 uncultured Christensenella sp. | reverse complement strand
ATAGTGTTCGCTGCGGGCGATGTCGGCGCCCCCCAGACGGCCGGAAACCATGGCCTTCATGCCCTTGGCGCCGGACCGCATGGCCCGCTGGATGGACTGCTTCATGGCCCGGCGGAAGGAGATGCGCTTTTCCAGCTGCTGGGCGATATTTTCCGCCACCAGCTGCGCGTCCGAATCCGGGGTCTTCACTTCCATCACGTTGATGTTCACCGGACGGCCCAGCATCTTCTCCACATAGGCCTTCAGTTCTTCAATGCCCTTGCCGCCGCGGCCGATGATCATGCCGGGCCGGCCAGTGAAGATGTTGATGGTCATGCGCGCTGCGCTGCGCTCGATGTCGATGCGGCTGATGCCGGTGTTGAAATACTTCTTTTTCAGGTCCTCACGGATTTTGTTATCTTCTACCAGATAGTCCGCGAAGTCCTTCTTATCCGCGTACCAGCGCGTGCTCCAGTCGAAAATGACGCCGACGCGCGCGCCGTGGGGATTAACTTTCTGACCCATTCTTGCTTGCTCCTCCCTTATCTCTGGTCCAGCACGACGCTGATGTGTGACGTGCGCCGGTAGAAGGGCGCGGCGCTTCCCCGGGAACGGGGCTTGTAGCGCTTAAGCGTCGGGCCGGGGTTGGCATAGATCTCAGCGACATACAGGGAGTCGCGGTCCAGCTCCAGGTTGTTGACGGCGTTGGCGATGGCGCTGTTGATCAGCTTGATCACGATGGGGCTGGTGGCCTTGGGGGTGAACTGCAAAATCGCCAGGGCTTCATCCACGCTGCGGCCGCGGACTAGGTCAAGCACAAGCTTGGCCTTTTTGGGAGAGAGCCGGACGTGCCGGACATGCGCCTTGGGGCGGCGGTCACGCGTCTGCGCGCGGCGTTCGCCTTTTTCACGGGTGTTGGTTGCCATGGTGTACTACTCTCCTCTCTATCAGCGGCGCTGCGAGCTTTTCTCGCCCGCGTGGCCTCTGAAGGTGCGTGTGGGTGCAAACTCGCCAAGTTTATGGCCAACCATGTCTTCGGTGACGTATACCGGCACATGCTTGCGGCCGTCATGAACCGCGATGGTGTGCCCGACAAAGTCCGGGAAGATGGTGGACGCGCGAGACCAGGTCTTCAGCACGGCCTTTTTGCCGGACTTGTTCATTTCCTCGATACGCTTATACAGCTTCTCAGCTACGTAGGGTCCCTTCTTAATAGAACGACTCATCTGATGGACTGCCTCCTTTCGTCCTTGCCTTACTTGGCGTTGATGCGCTTGACGATCAAGCGGTTAGAGTACTTGTTGCGTTTGCGCGTCTTCCTGCCAAGTGTGGGCTTGCCCCAGGGGGTGACAGGTGCGGGCATACCGATGGGCGCTTTGCCCTCGCCGCCGCCGTGGGGGTGATCCACCGGGTTCATGGCCTTACCGCGGACGGTGGGACGGAAGCCCATGTGACGGGTGCGGCCGGCTTTACCGATGCGGACGTTCTCGTGGTCCTGGTTGCCGACGGTGCCGATGGTGGCACGGCCAGCCAGGGGGACCTTGCGCATTTCGCCGGAGGGCATACGCAGGGTGGCGTACTTGCCTTCCTTGGCCATCAGCTGCGCGTAGGTACCAGCCGAGCGAACCAGCTGGCCGCCTGCGCCGGGGCGCAGTTCCACGTTGTGAATCAGGGTACCAACGGGGATGCTCTGAATCATCAGGCAGTTGCCGGGCTTGATGTCGGCGCTTTCGCTGGAGACGATGGTGTCGCCCACCTGCAGGCCCTGGGGGGCCAGGATGTAGCGCTTCTCGCCATCCACATAGTGCAGCAGCGCGATGAAAGCGGACCGGTTGGGGTCGTACTCGATGGCTGCCACTTTGGCCGGGACTTCCAGCTTGTTGCGCTTGAAGTCGATGATTCTGTACTTCTGCTTGGCGCCGCCGCCGCGATGACGGACGGTGATCTTGCCGCGCTGGTTGCGGCCGGAGTGCTTCTTTTGGGGCTCCAGCAAGCTCTTCTCCGGCTTTTTCTTGGTAATCTCTTCGTAGGTCAGCACCGACATGAAGCGGCGCGCCGGCGAAGTGGGTTTATAAACTCGAATAGCCATTTACGTTGCTCCTCCTTAGACCATGCCTTCGAAGAACTCGATGGGCTTGGAGTCTTCGGTCAGCGTAACGTAGGCCTTTTTCACCTCAGGGGTGCGGCCGGCGGTGCGGCCCTGGCGCTTGATCTTGCCCATGGTGCGCAACGTGTTTACGCGCTGCACCTTGATGCCCTTGAACACCGCTTCCACGGCCTTCTTGATCTCCACCTTGTTGGCGTTCACCGCTACTTCAAACACATAGCGCTTGTCTGCGATGCCGTCGTAGCCTTTTTCGGTGAGGACGGGGCGCAGGATGATATCATGCGGGTTTTTCATTACGCGTATACCTCCTCGATGCCGGCCACTGCGTCTTGCAGAATGATCAGCTTGTTGGCGCGCAGGATGTCGTAGACGTTCAGGGTGTTCACATAGGCGCGGCCCAGGGTGTTGATGTTGCGGGCGGCGCGGGTGAGGTTTTCATCGGCGCCGGGCATCACCAGCAGTGCGCGGGTGTCCACACCCAGGTCCTTGAGCATCTTGGCGATGTGGCGGGTCTTGCCTTCTTTCAGGGCAATCTTGTCCACCACGATGATGTCGCCGGCGGAGAGCTTGGAGCTCAGCGCGCTCTTCATGGCCAGGCGGCGCACCTTCTTGGGCACCTTGACCACGTAATCACGGGGTTGGGGAGCGAACACCACGCCGCCGTGCGCGAACTGAGGCGCGCGGTTGCTGTGGTGGCGGGCACGGCCGGTGCCCTTCTGGCGGTAAATCTTGCGTCCGCCGCCGCGTACCATACCGCGGGTCAGAACGGACTGGGTGCCCTGGCGCTTGCTGGCCAGAATGGACCGAACCACCAGGTGCATGGCGGCCACGTTGGGCTTAACGCCGAACACCTCTTCGGAAAGGCTCAGCTCGCCCGCCGCCTTTCCCTGCATGGTCATAACTTTGATCGTTGGCATGAAAGGTTCCTCCTCCTTCAGGCTTTGCAGGTATTGCGGACAAGCAGAAGGCTGTTGACGGCGCCGGGTACGGAGCCTTTCACCAGCATCAGGTTGCGCTCGGCATCCACCTCGACCACTTCGAGGTTCTGCACCGTCACGCGCTCCGCGCCATAATGGCCGGACATGCGCTTGTTCTTGAATACGCGGCCGGGGTACGAGTTGGCCGCCATGGCGCCCACACCGCGGTGGTACTTGGAGCCATGGGTCATGGGGCCGCGGCTCTGGTTCCAGCGATAGATAACGCCGGTGAAGCCATGGCCCTTGCTTGTGCCGCTCACGTCGATGCGGTCGCCGGCTTCAAATACGCTGACACCCACGGTCTGGCCTACGTCATAACTCGCGGCGTCTTCCAGCCGGAACTCGCGCAGGTGACGCGCGGGGGCAACGCCCGCTTTCTCAAAGTGGCCCTGTTCGGGCTTGTTGAGCAGCTTTTTCACGCGGCCTTCGGCCAGGGTGTCAAAGCTCAGCTGCACGGCTTCGTAGCCGTCGCGCTCCAGGGTCTTCTTCTGCACCACCGTGCAGGGACCCGCCTGAATCACCGTGACGGGAATCAACCGTCCATCAGGCAGGAACTTCTGGGTCATGCCCAGCTTTTTGCCTAAAATCGCTTTCTTCATGATATCCTCCTGCCTTACAGCTTGATCTCGATCTCGACGCCGGCGGGAAGATCCAGCTTCATCATGGCGTCCACGGTACGGGAGTTGGGGTTGTGGATATCGATCAGGCGCTTGTGGGTGCGGCGCTCAAACTGCTCGCGGCTGTCCTTGTACTTGTGCGGGGCGCGCAGAATGGTGATGATTTCCTTCTCGGTGGGCAGCGGGATAGGACCCGAAACCCGGGCGCCGGTGCGCTTGGCGGTGTCCACGATGCGCTCGGCTGACTGATCGATAAGGTTGTGCTCATAAGCCTTGAGCTTGATGCGGATCTTCTGGTTGGCCATGGTCTTCCTCCTATTTTTTCGTTCTCATGCCCGGCGGTTTCCCTGCCGGGGCCGTCCTTTACGCGTGCATATCGCGCAAGGGCGCTGAGTCCGTCGCCTGATTGTCAGGCTGGTCGGCGACAATTACCCGTCCAGGCCGGGGCGGCAACCTGTCGCGTCATCCCTAAACAGACAGCCCGGTTATTATACGCAAGACCACCGCGGAATGCAAGCGCTTTTTGCACTTTTCGGAACATCTTTTTGTAAGCGGCCCGCTTGACCGCCTTGTCAACGCTATCATTCCCATCACCTCTCGCGGCGCTGCCTTGACCACCGGGTCGGGTGTATCATAGTGTGCAAATCCCTGGTTTTCTCTGTTATGTGAAAGCCTTGACGCAGGCATGATGTATGTTAGAATATGGAAAAACGCACAGGAGGCAATATGAAGAAGCTGGTGGTAGAAATCTGCGTAGGCACACAGTGTACGATGCTTGGCGCCACACACATCATGGACGCGGTGCAGTCCCTGGAGGAACTGCGGCGCGAAACGCCTGACAGCGGCTGCCAGGTTGAGGTTGTTCCGCTGCCCTGCATGGACCTGTGCAACGAGCACGTGCAAGGCCCCTTTGTGCGGGTAAACGGTGAACTGCTTTCCTCCGCGCAAAGCGAGGATGTCATGGCCGCCATCATGCGGCTGTGCAAATAGGCGGAGGCGATTCGCATGCGAGGCCTGTTTACGCCCATCACCCAGATACGCCGCCAGGTTTTCACCGAGGTGGCGCGCCACGCGCTGGAGCGCGATTTGGACGGAACGGATTTTAGTTTCTTCTATGAAAGTTCGTACCGCATCATTCCCGGCGAGGTGGCCACCTACCGCGACAGCGTGTTTAAAGAGCGGGCCATCATCCGCGAGCGCATCCGCCTGGCGCTGGGGCTGCCCATCCGCCCGGCGGGTCAGCATCAAAGCCTCACCGAAGGCATGGCGGACATCGCCACGGGCGAGAAACAGTTGACGGTGCCGCTGGTAAACGTCATCCCCTTTGCGTGCGAAGCGTGCCCAACGGATACCATCAAGGTATCGGACAACTGCCGCAAGTGCCTGGCGCACCCCTGTACGTCGGTGTGTCCGGTGAGCGCCGTATCAATAGGTAAGAACGCCGCCATCATCGACCAGGACAAGTGCATCAAATGCGGCCGCTGCGTGGCGGCGTGCCCCTATCAGGCCATCCTGCGCTTTGGGCGTCCCTGTGCCCAGGCCTGCGGTGCCAAGGCCATTGCCTCAGACGAACTGGGCCGCGCGCGCATCGACCAGGACAAGTGCGTCAGCTGCGGGCTGTGCATTGTGGCCTGCCCCTTTGCCGCCATCGCCGACAAATCAGAAATCTACCAGCTCATCACCGCCATCCGCCGGGGCAGCAAAGTGTTCGCGGCCATCGCCCCTTCCTTTGTGGGCCAGTTTGGCCCGCTGGCCACGCCGGGCAAGATTGTGGCCGGCATTAAAGCCCTGGGCATTGAGCGGGTCATCGAGGTGGGCTGGGGCGCTGACACGGGCTCGCTGCACGAAGCGGAAGAGTTTTTGCGTCACGTGCCGGATGACAAACCCTTCCTGGGTACCAGCTGTTGCCCCTCCTGGGCGCTGTTTGCCAGGAAGAATTTCCCCGAACTGTCCGGCTGCATCGCCGATACCCATACGCCCATGGTGGCGTCCGCGCGCAAAATCAAGGAAGAGCACCCGGATGCTAAGGTGGTGTTCATCGGCCCCTGCGTATCCAAGAAACTGGAAGCGCTGGAAGACAGCGTCAGACCGTATGTGGACTATGTCATCACCTTTGAAGAGCTGATGGGCTTGTTCGCAGCAGCGCGCATTGAGCTCAATGACATGGAAGAAATCGATCTGTTCACCCAGGCCTCCCGCGATGGGCGCAACTACGCCGTCGCCGGCGGCGTCGCCCAGGCGGTGGTCAATGTCATTCAAGCGCTGGAACCCGGCCGCCAGGTGCAAACCATGCGGGCAGACAGCCTGGCGGACTGCCGCAAGATGCTGGCACAGGCCAAAGCCGGTAAAACCAACGGCTTCCTATTAGAGGGCATGGCTTGCCCGGGCGGCTGTGTTGGCGGCCCCGGCACGCTGTCGCTTATCCCCCGCGCCGCGGCGGGCGTAGGCGCCTTTGCCAAGACCTCGCCCTACGACACCGCCAGCGACAACCCCCTCAGCGCGGAAGACAAGAGCCTGACGGGACAGTGGACAAAGGCGTAGGGCAATTCGGAAAGCGGAATTCGGAATTCGGAATGGATGGCTCCGCTGTCGGAGCAGTACATCAACAACCCGCAACACACAAAAAGCGGTGAGGCGCTGTACCACAGCCAACCTCACCGCTCTTTTTATGTTCAGAAGCATGGGCTTCCTCAACTTCTAACCCCTAACTCCTAACTCCTAACTCCTATCTGCTAACTCCTAACAAACCTCTCCCCCACCCATGTTCTCAGCTTCGCCATGGGTTGTATCAGCAGCAGGGCCCCTGCCACGCTGGCGGCGGTCATCAGCCGGTGCAGGAAGCGCAGGCGCAGCAGTTCCGGTGTGCGCAGGGCTACCAGCACGCTTTCCTGCTCGCGCACGCCCCAGAAGGCCTTCTGAATGTCCTTGGGCTCCACCAGCACGGTGGGCACCCACTCCGGAAACATGTAGACGGGCGCAATGGCCTCCTGCAGCAGCAAGAAAACGCCAAAGAGGATCGCGCCGTACATGGCCGCCACCAGCAAAAAGCGCCCCGCCATCTGCGGCACCAGCCCCAGCGCGTAGCGGGACTCGAGCCGGGCTGTCACCGCCTGCCAATGGGACAGGGTGATGCCCCGGGCCGCCTTCAGCGCGATGGCCGCCAGCATCAGCCCCATGCCGCACAGAAGCCACCGCAGCGGCAGCGTGGCCCGGTACTGTTCCTTGGGCAGGCTGTGAAAACTGCCGCCCGCGCGCCATTGGCCCAATTCTTTGCCCACCGCCGCGTAGGCACCGCTGCCTGCCTTGGGCAGCACATTCACAGCCAGTACCTGGGGTTTGATACCGGCTTTGTCCAGCGCCAACAAGGGCACCATGGCAAGGGCCGTATCCGCCTCCCCCACATGGCGGCGGTGGCGCACCACGCCCACCACCTGAAAGGTTTTGCCGCCCAGGGTGAAGGCACGCCCCACCGGGTCGCCCACGCGAAACAGCGCGATGGCCAACTGCTCGTCAATGACGGCGGTGTTGGTGCCCGCCTGCTGCTCTTCATGGTACAACTGCCGGCCGCTTGACAGCACATAGCGCTCGGCCAGCGATGCGTCGCCCCACAGCCCGCGCACAGCGGCCGGGGCGCTGCCGCCCTCCTCGGTGCTGAGCTGCGCGCCGCTTTGGTAGGTGGTGATGCCGAAGCTCTCCACAGCGGTTTCCAGGCCCGTCATACGCTCCCGCAGCTGTTTGAGCGCTTGCTCAAGCGGTGTCGCCTGGGGCGTTGTCTTCTTTTGTTCAGCGCCCTCGGCTTGCTCGCCTTCTTCTGACGCAGCAGGTTGCTGGGGCTGTTCTTCTTTTACGCCGGGCATGTCAGGCGGCGCCACCAGGTACTGAAACGTATCCCGGCCCGCGCGAATGCTCAGGGTCAATGAAGCGATGCCCGCCGCGACCAGCATGAGGGCAATGAGCCGTCTAATCGACATATTCCATCACCGTCTGGCCGTCGGTCAGCGGCCGGTCTTCACGGTCTGCAATTTCCACATAGCTCAGGTCGTCTTCCAGGCTGGCCAGCTTCTGCGAGGTCTCCAGCACTTTGACGTCCTGCTTTTTCACGGTGTAGTTGGTATTGGACAGCATGCCGCCCCACTGCTGCTGCACCACGTAGACGTAGTACTTGTTCTCCCCTTCGCTTCGCAGGGCGCTGGCGGGGATGAGCGTGGTGGTGCGCTGCGCGCGGTACATGATGTTCACGGTCTGCTGTTCCGCCATCAGCTTGGACAGCCCGCCCAGCGCCGACAGGGTATCCTTGTCCAGCGTGATGATGGCGAACTTTTTGTTGTCGGCTGTGACGATGATGTCGTCGATGGTCAACTCCTGCTCGCTGCCGGAAATCGTGGCCTTCATGCCCTTCTGCAGCGGTTTTTTCACCTCGGTGATGTCACAGCGCAGCACCGGCGTTTCGCCGGGCAGCGACAGGCTGTACGCCGCCTTTGTGCCGTTGTAGCTTTCGCCCTGCTTCACATCCATGCTCATCAGCCAGCCCTCACGCGGCGCTGTCACACGCTGCAGGCCCAGTTTCAGCTCGTTTAAGTCCAGCATCTGCTGGTTCAAGCCGGCAATCTCCACCCGCAGCACGTCCAGCTTTTGAATGTGCTCATACACCGCGTCCCCCGTGCGGCGAATGGGGCTGCCGCCCTGGTAGATGCGCTTGAGGGTTTGCTCGGTTTCGTCCATGAGCACTTTGGCGTCATAGGCGTCCTGCATGGCCTGCTTTACCTTTTGCTCCAGCAGGCGCTGGCGCTCAATGGCCGGGTCCGGAGTGGCGCCGGGTTCAGGGCTGGGGGTGGGTTCCGGGGTGGCGGTGGGCGCCGGGGTCTCGGTGGGTTCGGGCGTAGGGGTTTCCCGCTGGCCGCGCGGCGTCGCAGTGGGGATGGGCTCCTTTAGCACGCTCCACTGCGCCACATCGGTGGGCAGTTCATAGTTGGCCTCCATGGCCGCGGCTTCCGCCAGGTACAGTTTGTCGTAATAGTCCCCCGCCGCGCTGAGCAGTTCGTTGTACACGCGGTTGTGGTCGCTCTCCTGCGGCAGACGGATGCTCTTGGCGATGGCCGCGGTCAGCTCTCGCACCTTGGTGTCGTAGGTGGTCTTGATTTTGTCCACTTCTTCGCCAAAGGTGGGCACACTGGCGGTAAACAGCGCGTCGCCTTCTTTAATGAGGTAGCCCGGGCGCGCCATCACCTTGTCCACGGTGATGTTCAGCTTCCTGGCGTCATCCACCGTAAACGGCTCCGCCTCCGAGAAGAACACCTCGCCCTTTACCTCGATGCGGTCTTCCAGCCGCCCGCGGGTGGCCTGGATGCGCTGCACCTTGGCGGTGGTGATGGTTTGTACCGTGCGGGCGAAAAACATGCAAAGCAGCAGTACGCATGCCAGTATCAGCAGTGCCTTGAGTGCTTTTTTCTTGGTGGTCATGGCAACCTCACTTCATGTCGCTTAGCTGAATGCCAAGCAGAATATCTTCCTGGAAATAGGTGTATATCAGCAGCGCCGGCAGGATGTACAGCGCGGCCCCCGCGAACGCGATGCCGGGCTCGTTGGTGCTTAGTTGGTTAAACAGCACAGACAGCGGCATGCGGCTCTGGTCGTTGGACAGATAAATCAGCGGCTGCTCCACCATGTTCCAGGTATCGGCAAAGCTGAGCGCAGCAGCTGCCCCCAATATGGGCTTGGAGATGGGCACCACCATGTGGATGAAGCACCGCCAGGTGCCGGCGCCGTCCATCATGGCAGCCTCGAACAAATCCTCCGGTATGCCCACCATGTACTGGCGGATGAGGAAGATATAAAAGGGTGAAAACACCATCGGCAATATGACCGCCCAGGGCGTGTTCATCAGCCCCAGGGTGCGCATGGTCAGCACACTGGGGGCCATGGTCACCTGGAAGGGCAGCAGCATCAACATCAGGATGACGAAAAACAGCGTGTCCCGCCCGCGGAACTTAAAGCGGCTTAGCGCGTACGCCAGCATGGGGATGACCAGCGCCTGCCCAAACAGGATGGCCGCCGTGTACATGACGGAGTTGACAAACAGCTTTAAGTAGATGGGCTTTTCAATCAGCAGGCTGTAGTACTGCCGCAGGGAAACAATGGACGGCGATACCAGCAGGTCCATCCACTCGCCCTGGGCGTAGTTGTTGCGGGTCTTCAGGTACGCGGTCATCTCGCTCATGGGGAAAAACGCGTACAAAAATGTCATGATGATGGGCAGCACCAGGGCAACGCACACCACCGTCAGCAGCACGAAACTTAACACCTGGCTTAGGCGCATGGGTTTTTTGCGCACGTGTATGGCTTTATTTGTCATGGCCGCGCACCGCCTTTCCCGCGTACAGGGCACCAAACAGCACAAACACAATGAGCGCGAAACTGTAGGCCGCGGTGGTGACATCCTGGTAGTCCAGCTTGGCGAACTTGTTGTTCATAAAATGCTGCAAGGTGTACACCGGGTCGCGGGGATACGCCCCGCCGATGAAGTACACCTCTTTAAAGATTTTGAAGGCGTTCACCCATGCCAGTACAAACACCAGGAAGGCGGTGGGCAGTATCAGCGGCAGGGTAATCTTCAGCGATTGCTTCACCGGCCCCGCCCCCTCCAGCCTGGCGTACTCGTAGTATTCATCCGGCACGGCGCTGAGCGCGGCAGAGAAAATGACCACGGAAAAGCCCACGTTCTTCCATATATACAGCAGCACAATGGGCGCGCGCAGCGCCTCGGTCTCCAGCCACGCCACCCGCTCAATGCCCACCAGGCTCAGCAGGCGGTTGATGGGGCCGCCAAAGTCGAACAGTATCATCCAGATAATCAGCAGCGCTGAACTGGGCACCAGGTAGGGCATCAGCAACAGGTTGCGAAAGCCCAGAGACTTTTCCTTGAGGCTGCGCAGCATCACCGACAGCACAAAAGAAAACAGGAATATCAGCGGCGCGCACAGCAAGGACAGTTCCAGCGAGTTGCGCAGCCCCAACTGAAAGCCGGCGTTTTCCCATACGCGCTTGTAGTTGTCAAACCACACAATGCGGTTTTGAATGGTGCCGTCCGTCATACTAAAGTAGATACCGCCAATGAACGGCACCACGTAAAAGACCATCAGGCCGAGCAGCCCGGGCAACAGGTATAACCACAGGCTCTTCTTTTTCTTGAACATGCCGACCCCTTTCCATTGTTACCGCATTCACTATAGCCCCTTTGACGGCTTGCCGCAAGGCAGTTTCGACACAAACCCGTCACGAACTTGTAAACAATTCCATGACATTTGCCATGTTTCTGCACATCAGAAAAGGAGCGAACGCAACGCGTTCGCTCCCCCTGTGTTGGTTATTTGCGTTATATCCCCCGGTGCCGCCTGACTTTGTTTACAAGCAACGTCGCACTCAGAATCACCGCCAGCATCAGGGTCAATATGCCCACGCCGCGCCAGTAGGCGGTAAGCGGCGCGCCGCCAAGTTCTCCGGCATCTCCCACCGCGCGCACAGCGGCGGTGTACCAGTAGGCGGGCAGTACCTTAGCGATGTTGACCACGCCTTCACCCAGCACCTCCACCGGTACAAACACGCCCCCCAGAAAACTGCTGCCCAGGGCAATGACATTGGTGATGCCGGTGATGACGTTTTGCTTTTGCGTAAACGAGCACACCAGCAGGGCAATGGCCATGCTCAGCAGCATATACAGGAAGCTGCCCAGCACCATCAGCCCAAAGCGCGGCGTGAAGACGGTATTCAGGTTCAGCTGCGTCACCCACGCCCCCACCAGCAGCAGCACCACCCATACCGCCATGCTGTACAGCACGGTCGCCAGGGTCATTTGGGCGTTGCGCCGGGTTTCGCTAAGGCGGGATACCTGTGTGCGCTGCACCACGCTGCGCTTCAGAAGCGCCGCCACCACCATGCCCAGGCCGCTGGTAATAGCCGCCAGCAAGGGGTAGCTGATATAGCGGAAGTACCACGCCATGCTGGTGTTGGTGGCCTCATCCGCCTGGCGGGCCTGCACCAGTTGGGTTTCAGCGCGCAGGTCTTCCTCCACACGGGCGATGCTCTGTGCCAGATCTTCCTGCGGCATGCGCTCGCGGTACAGGCTGAGTGTCGCCAGGTAGCGGTTGATATGCGCGTCCACGTACATGTGGGTGTAGTCATTGGGGCTGGTGTAGGTCTGTATGGGCATCCTCTGCCCGTTTAACGGCGCCTGCCCAAAGCCCGCGGGGATGTCCAGCACGTAGTCCACATCGCGCCAGAACAGGGCATCAGCAATGACCCGCTCCCCCTGGCCAATGTCCACCAGCCGCGCCCGCTCGCCCAGAAACCGGATGAGCCCCTGGGTCACCGGGTCGTCGCCGTCGTGGTTGTAGGCAGCCAGGCGGTATTCCTGTGTGGAGACGGTCAGTTCGTCCGGCCGCTCGCCGATGGACTGGGTAATCATCACGCTCATCAGCACCATGATGCCAATATATAGCAGCACCGGCCACAGGTTGCGCCGGGCCACCTGGAAGAATGCCTTAAATACTGTCATGATACCGCCTCCCCAGGGTCACCGCCACCACTGCCAGAAACAGCGCGCAGGCAATCAGCATGTTGATGAGGTACTGGTAGTTGTTTTGCTGATAGTAGTACAGCGAGTAGAGCGCATCCACAATCATGGTGCCGGGGTTGACGCGGCTCAACCACGGCATCATGGTATCCACCAGGCGCTTTACCTGAATGCTCATCAGCCCGGTCAGGAAACTGCTGAATAGGTACACCGCCGTGGTCACACCCAGGATGACATTTTCGCTGCCCCGTACCACACAGGCCACGGCCATGCCCAGCAGGAAGCCCATCAGCGTGCCAGCCGCCAGCACCACCATCAGGTAGGGCAGGTCGTCGCCCAGGTGTTTGCCAAGCACCAGCGTCATGAACGCCAGCACAATATAGGTCATCGCCAGCTGCACCAGCCAGGTCGCCAGGCCCGCCGCCGATACGCGCAGCCACTTGTTGGCGGGCGACACCGCGAAGCGCGCCCCTTCGGCCGATTTGTTGGCCTGCTGCCGTATGATGACGATGGCACCGGCCGAACACGCCCCCAGGCACGTCATGGCCAACAGCGCGAAGTAGTAGATGATGTCCGGGCTCATGCGCCCCTTGTTGATGCTGACAGGCCGGGTATAGCTTGCCTCGTTCAGCCCCTGCGTCACCTGCGCTATAGGCGTCAGCGGGTTCTGGCGCATCAGGCTGGTGATGGTCTGCTTGGTGGCGTTCACCTGGTCCAGCACCTGCTTCACGACCACTTGGCTGGCGCCCACGCGGTTGGTCATCAGCTTGGGCACCGCGCCGTCCAGCACAGCGGCGTCCGCCTGGTTATCCAGCACCCATTGGCGCGCCTGCTGTTCGTCCTGAGCGGCGCTAATATGGAACAACTGCGCTTCGCCGCTTTCCCCCAGGGGAATCTCCCCCAAGATGGCCCGCAGGTCGTACAAGGGGTTTGGCTGCTCGGGCGCCACATACGCCAGGCGGATGGGTTCACGGATGATTTCTGATGTGTACAGGTTGGAGAACGCCATCGAAAAGAAGGTGGCCAACAGCAGCGGAAAAGCCAAGCTCCAGAACAGCACCGAGCGCTCCCGCAGCGTCAGCAGCAGGTTATACTTAAAGGCGGTTCTAAACATTGTCCCTCAACTCCTTGCCTGTGACCTCCAGGAAGACGTCATTGAGCGTCGGCTGGCGCAGGCTCATCTCGCCGATGGTGATGTCCCGCTGCTCCAGGAAGTTAATCAGCCCAGCCAGTTTGCTGTCGCCGCGGCTTAGGTCCAGCACCAGGCGGTCGCCGTCCACCTCCGCCCGGGTGACAAACGGCAGCGCCCGGATGGCGTCAATGTCCTCCGGCGTATGGCGCACCAGCTGCATGCCCACCCGGTCGCCCAGGTTGACGGAGGCCTTCAGGTCGCTGCTGGTGCCGGTCAGCACGGCTTTGCCCTTGTCCATGATGGTAATCATGTTGCAGATTTGCTCCACCTCTTCCATATAATGGCTGGTGTACAGCACCGTGGTTCCCCGGCTGTTCAAGTTTTGAATACCCTCCAGGATGCTGTTGCGGCTTTGCGGGTCCACGGCCACGGTGGGCTCGTCCAGTATGAGCAGTTTGGGCTGGTGGGCAATGCCGCAGGCGATGTTCAGGCTGCGCTTGAGGCCCCCGGACAGCTTCTTGGGCACAAACTTGCGAAAACTGCCCAGGCCGGTGAAGTCGATGGCCTCGTCCACCATGCGCTTGCGCTCGCGCGCGTCAGACACGTACAACCCGCAGAAGTAGTCCACGTTTTCCTGCACGGTCAGCTCCTCCAGCACCGCCACCTCCTGGGGTACCAGGCCGATGTCCCGCTTCAGTTGATAGCTGGTCGGGGTCATGCGCTGACCAAACACCGCGATGTCGCCCTTCTGAATGGTCAGCAGCGCCAGCATGCTGTTGATGGCGGTGGACTTGCCCGAGCCATTGGGGCCCAGCAACCCGTAAATCTGCCCCTGCTGTACCTGCAGGTCAAAATGGTCCAGCGCCACCAGTTCCTTGTAGCGCTTCACAACACCCTTCATCTCAATGACCATGTGCATTCCTCCTTTGTACCGCCCTCATCATAGCGGCTGGCACGCCGCTTTCCCAGTGCGCGCCGTCACCATTTGGGTATGACATTTGTCATGCCGTGTGATACCATGCCCAGGGGGTGACTTGATGGGCATACATGGCTACCTCAGCCAGGGGTTGCTGCTGTTGGGCGGCGCTGTGCGGCTGCTTGCGGGCGGCTTGTCAGACGCGCGCCTGGTCAGCACGCTGACGGCAACGCTGTTGGCGCTGCTCATCAACCTGCTGCACCCCCGCAAGGCGGCGGTCGCGCCGGGGCTTTTGTACCTAGTGCTGTGCTTTGTGTGGCCGGAACTGTTGAGTTTCTCGCCGCTGTTGTTATACCTGCTGCTGTCCACAAGCACACCGTGGCTTTCGTTGGCGCTGGCGGCACCGGTGCTCTATCACCTGACTGAGGTGGACTACGCCTTGGCGGTCATGCTGCTTGCGGCCGTACTGCTGCGCTACAAGGACAGCGCCTTTGCCCGCGTGCAGGCGCGCTACTACACCGCGGTGGACGACTCCAGCCTGCGCACCGACCGCCAGCAGCGAGAACTGCGCACGCTTCAGCAAGAGCAGGAAACCTCTGTGAAACTAGCCATCGCCCAGGAGCGCAACCGCATCGCGCGGGACATCCACGACAACGTTGGCCACATCCTCAGCCGCGGCATTCTGCAGGTGGGCGCCCTGGCGCTGAGCACCACAGATCCGGCCGCCCGAGAAAGCCTGGAAGAACTAAAGCAGTCGCTCAATGCCGGCATGGACAGCGTGCGCCACAGCGTGCACAACACCCGGCAGGACGCCCTGTATCTGGACCGGGAAATTGAAGCGCTGCTGCAAACGTTTGACTTTTGCCCGGTGCGCTACCACAACAGCGCCGCCACCCCGCTTTCACTTAACAACAAGTATGTGGTCATGGCCATCATCCGCGAGGCGCTCAGCAACATCATGCGCCACTCAAACGCCACCCAGGCCGCCATCACGCTGTCTGAGATGGACGCAAACCACCTGCTACTCATCAGCAACAACGGCACCAAAGCGCCCGCGGGCAGCGGCGGCATGGGCCTGGCCGCCATGGAAGAGCGGGTGCGGGGCCTGGGCGGCAGCCTGCACATCACCCACGGCAACGGCTTCCGCCTGCTGGTCACCCTGCCCAAGCCGCCAACTGAAGGAGCACAAGCATGAACATCATCATCGTGGATGACGACCGCATCGTCTGCCAGGCGCTGAAGACCATATTGGAGCAGGACCCGGACATCCATGTACTGGCCATGGGCGCCAGCTACGAGGACGCTCTGCGCCTATACCGGACGCATCAGCCGGACATCCTGCTGATGGACATCCGCATGGGCGAAAAAACCGGGCTGGACGCCGCCCAGGCGATTCTGGAGGAAGATAAGGCGGCCAGAATCCTCTTTCTGACCACCTTCTCCGATGATGACTACATCCTGCGCGCGCTGAACATCGGCGCCAAGGGCTACCTGCTCAAGCAGGACTATGAACACATCGCCAAGGCACTGAAGGCCGTGGCCTCCGGGCAGACGGTGTTTGGCAGCGAAATCGTGCAGCAGCTGCCCCAGCTGCTTAAGCCCGCCGCGCACCCGGACCACGGGGACCTTAGCCCCCGCGAACAGGAAGTGCTGCGCCTGTGCGCCCAGGGGCTTAGCAACCGGGAAATCGCCGAGCAGTTGTTCCTCAGCGAAGGCACCGTGCGCAACTACATCTCCCAGCTGCTGCAAAAGCTGGAACTGCGTGACCGCACCCAACTGGTGGTGCACTATTACCGGGGCAAGGTTTAACTGTATCCTTTTTGGCAATCAAAGACACTGCCCCGCAAACGCAGGGCAGTGTCTTGCTTTTTCACTTGAAGATAGGTTCCGAAGTCAGGAATTCATTTTTACGTCTTTCCCTATGCGCCATAAGCGCCGCTAACAATTCCGAATTCCTCATTCCGAATTAGCCTCACTCCGCCTCCAGCCGCATCAGCCGCAGTTTGCCGTCGGCTTCCTGCAGGAACTGCTCCAGCGGCATCTGCTTTTGCATGTAGCGCTGCAGCGACTGCTGGATGTTCTCGTTGTCCAGCACCCTGCGCATGCTGTTGTAGTCCGCCACGTAGCGCTTCTGCATCATGTCCCGGTACACCTTCACCGCTTCCTCCGTCACCCAGAAGCGCAGGCGGTCCTTTTCAGCATCCACGCTTTCGGTGTACTTTTTCAGCTGCGCCTCCAACTCGGTCTTCTCCGCGCCCTCCGCCTTTTCCACCGCCGCTTTCAGGGTATCAATGTGCATGACCTGGTAGCCGATGTCGCGCTCATAGTTGGGGTTGGGGATGGCCTCATTCATATCCGGCATCATGGCGGCTTTTTGCGGTCCATCCAGGTACTTGGTGTATAACTCCAGAAAGCGCACGGCCTCCTCCGGGTGTTTGGTGGTGGCGCTGACGGCGGCCATGCGGGTCTGCAGGCCTACGTTCATGTCAATGCCCTCATCGGCGGTCAGC
Source organism: uncultured Christensenella sp. (assembly GCA_964345845.1). Taxonomy (GTDB): domain Bacteria; phylum Bacillota; class Clostridia; order Christensenellales; family Aristaeellaceae; genus UBA1038. The sequence goes on along the minus strand of CAYFSN010000010.1, from coordinate 20,799 downwards.
TTAAGGGGCATGCGCACGCCGCTGCGCTCGCTGGACAGTATCTCCGGGTACTTTATGGCGTCCTGCATGTACTTGATGTTTGACAGGCTCAGGTCAAAGTTTTCGCTCACCATGGATACTTTGTTGTAAAGGGCCTCGGCTTCCTTTTCCGCGCCTTCCTTTTCAAAGTCAATGTCCATGCCCAGGTTGTCCACCCGAAGGGTCTCTACGCGCTGCAGCATGCGTTTGAGCAGCGGGTCGTCAAACTGAAACGGCTCGTCCCGCTGCTGCGCGGCATCCGCGAACAGGGTCAGCGCCAGACGCGTCAGGGTCGGCCGGATGCTGGTGGCACTAAAGGGCAAAAAGTCCGTGTGTTCATCGGCTAAGTTGTCGTTCCAGTGTTCAATCAGGTCGCACAGTTCAAAAAACGTCTTGGGCGGCTGAAGCTCCATGGCGGTAAATACCTTGGGTTGGTAGCCAAACATATGGGTGTTCATATAGATGGGCACCATCATCAGCTGTTCATCCAGCATGCCCGCGGCCTTCAGTTCCGGGTACAAGCCGTCCGCGTAGGCGGTCAGTTCCTGGCTGCCGCTCAGGTCCAGGGTATAGCCCTTTTCCATCAGCACACTTAGATCCATGTAGTTGTTGTCCAGCATGAAGATGTCAATTTCGGTTTCTCCGCCCAGCAGCGCCTGGCCAAACTCCTGCGCGGTGGGGTAGAACTGGTCTTCCACAAAGCGCACGGCAACACCCATTTCACGCACTGCTTTGCGCGCGGCCGCGTCCATCCACCCGCCCTGGATGTTCAGCCGCACTGCCGGCAGCTGGCTGGGGTCTGTGGTGCGGATGGACACGCCCGGGCTGTTCGCGGACAGCACCTTGCCGTTTTCCAGCAGGAACAGCCGCCCGCCCAGCAAGTTCGAGCTGTAGTCGCCGCCCAGGTAGGCGCTGACCTCAAAGTCTCCCTCACCCACGCGCCTGAGCAGTTCAGCGTTACCGGTCAGGTAGATGGTGTCGGTATCCGGCTCGTACAGCAAGTCTTCATCGCCGCGAAAGCTCACCCCGGTTTCTCCCAGGGGCGTGATGGTACCGTCCTCCAAGCTGATGACGCCCAACTGGGAAGGCTTTTGCCGCTTGTTCACCTCGTCCCAGCTGTTTTGCTGGTCCATCAACAGCGCCAGCAGTTGGCCGTCTTTGTAGGGGGTCACTTTCTGCACATGCTTGGCTTCAAGCACCTGGGGCTCGGCGCCATCCTGAAGCGTGTAACCCAGGATGAACCCGTCCACCTCATCGGAGCCCCATACCTGGTACAGCATGTACAGCTGCTCACCCTTAAGCACAACGCGCTTGGGTGAATGCACGTAGTCATCCACTTTTACACGCTTGGCCGCTTCACCCCAGCTGAGCACCAGCGGCTTTTCCAGCGCCTTTACACCGTCTTCTGACAGGCCGATGCGGGCAACGTGCAGCCCTTCTTCCTTTGGCTCCATGGTGAATACGCGCTCGCCGTCGCCAAACAGCCTCAGTTGCGGGCTGATCCCGTCCTTTTCCAGGGCCTCCCGGTCAATTTTCATCAGCGTGCGGATGGCTTCCTCACCGGGCCGATAGGCGGACAGGTCTTCCCCCACCATCATGAGTTCGCCGTCCACCATCACGGCGGACTGGTACCAGGTTTCCTTTTCCGGCGTTATGTCTATGCTGACGGCCTCACCGCCCGCTGCCAACACGGGCAGCGCGCCCAGCACCAGCGCCAGCACAAGTATTGCGCTCAGCGCGCGCATGCGGTTTCTTCCAGGGCTTCTCATATCCATATTCCTCCTCGTTTCCGGTCGGTGTATGTTTGCTCCATCGCACCCATGGTACCGCATTGACCGAGGGGAAACAACCCGAAAACGCCCTTTTTCGTCATCCAATTGTAACAATTTCGAAAAGCGGTGAGGCGCTGCTTCAGCATCCTCACCGCTTTGGGGTGGTTGTATGGTCTATCGGTCGTTGGGTTTCCGCGTTTCAGCGCAAAGCGTTACTCCGCTTCCAGCCGCATCAGGCGCAGCTTGCCTTCGGCCTCCTGCAGGAACTGGTCCAAGGGCGTCTGCCCTTGCGCATAGCGGGTCAGCAGCTGCAGCATATCCTGCGTGGACAGCACCATGTTCAGGTCGCCCCAGCGCTGGATGTAGGCGTTCTCCATCAGGTCACGGTACATCTGAATTGCTTCCGCCTTGGCCAGCCAGCGGTTTTGCTCGCGCTGGGCAGCGTTGTCTTTCTTGGCCGTTTCCAGCTGCGTCTCCAGTTCGGCCTTCTCAGCGCCCTCAGCCTTGTCAACGGCCTCCTGCAGGCTCTTTTCGTAGTCTTCCATCCACTTGTTCTGCCTGTCGGCGTCCGGGTTGGGGATGGGGTCGTTCATAGACGGATTCAGCATGGCTTGGGCGGACAGGTCCATCGACTGCAGGTAGCTCTCCACATAGGTGATGGCGCTGTCCAGGTGCTTGCTGCGCGGGTTCACCGCCATCAAGCTGAGAGTGACAGGCACGCGGGCAGGGGCATCTTCCGCTGTGGACAGCGCGAAGGGCCAGGGCTGGCCCACTTCAAACGTGGGGCCGCTGTTGCCATAGATGATGGAATAGCCGCCCGAGCGCTCGTTGAACAGTTCATTCAGGTTGCGCAGGTCCAGGCTGTACCAGCTTTCTGTGAGGGGCGCTTTGTTGTATATCTCGCCCATGTCCGCGCCCGGCTGGCTCCAGTCCACCTTTTCGGCGATGTCCTCCGTGCGCAGCTGCGCAACGCGCTCCAGCATACGGCGCAGAGCCGGGTCTTCAAAGCTGAAGGGTTTTCCGCTGGCGGCTGCGTCGCCCGCGTACAGCCGCAGGGCCAGGGTCATCATCTCGGCCTTGTAGTCCGGGCTGTGGCTGGGCAGGATGTCTGGATACTGTTCGCCCAGTTCGTCATTCCAGCGCTGCAAGAAGTCCAGCCAGCCATCAAAGGTAGTGGGCAGTTCTTCGCCAACCTGCTCCAGCAGTTTGGGATAGTAACTGCTCATCTGCGCATCCAGGCTGACGGGCACCAACATGGTTTTGCCTTCATAGGCACCCACCTCTGCCATGGCCGGGTATAGTCCCTTGACGTACTCGGAGATGATCTGGCTGCCGCTTAGGTCGGCGGTATAGCCCTTTTGCATCAGGCTGTTCAGGTCCAGCTGTTCACTGCGCAGCACGAAGATGTCAATGCTGTCCTCTCCGCCCACCAGCGCCTGACCCAGTTGCTGGGCGGTGGCAAAGTGCTTGCTGTCAAGAAATGTGATAGACGTGCCAGCCATGCGCGCCATGGCACGTTTATGGGTGTCATCCATGTAGCTGCCGTAGATGGTCAGCCGCTCGGCCGGCAGGTCGGCAGGGTCACCGCTTCGAAGGGCAATACCCTCCTGGTTGGCAGCCGCCAGCCGGCCCCCGGGCAGCAGCGTCAGTCTGCCGGAGAATTCGCCGCCCACGTTGGTGGGGTTCAGGTAGGCACACGGTTGGCTTTCACCCTGAGCGTCTATGCGGTAGACTTCCGTACCCATGCTCAGGTAGATGTAGTCCTGCGCCGCGTCATACGCCATGCCGGCACCTTCGTAGCGCCAGGGCATATCCAGTTTGGCGGGCAGCGGCTCCAGGCTATCGCTTGCCGGGTCCCACACCGCCAGGGTGGGCGCCTTCATTTGGCCGGACGCCTGGTCATAGGCGTTTCCCGTATCCATCTGCAGCGCCAACAGTTTGCCCTCTTTGTAGGGGGCCAGTTGCTGTACAAACTCGCTGGTGTACACCGTGGGTTCGCCGCCGGCTTTCAGGTCATAGCTGAACAGCTTTGCCTCCGGCCCTCTTTGCCCCCAGGTGTTGCCAATGACATACAGCCTGCCGCCGGCAATCACCATCTGTGCGGGTTGCTGCACATAGCTGTCGTCGCCCATCTGTTCTGATAGCGGCGACAAATCAAGCGCTACACCTTCGTCCAGGGTTACGCCCTCATCGCCCACGGTGAGGGTGTACAGTTTCTTGCTATTGGTGTCCAGCCCGTACAGTTGCTCGTTATCGGCCACCAGTGCCAGGCTGTACACCCCTTCGTATTTCTCCGCCCAGGCGGCATTCCGCATTTGCTGCACCATTTCAAAGGCGTCGGCATTGGCCGGCAGGCGGTAGATGCTGTCACCAGCGGCATACAGCGCGCCCTGATAGAGCGCCACAGAGTTAATCCAGCTGTTCTCCGGCGGTGCAATATCCCGGCTGAGCGGGGCATCTTCTGCCGCCATGACCGCCGGCAACCCCGCCAACAGGGTGAGTGTTAATAGCAGGCACATCCATCGTTTCAACATGTGCGTTCCTCCTTTTTGCTGCGAACAACCTTAGTTGCCGCAGTTTTGCCAACCGGCGGCGCGGCCATCCGCTCCGCCTTCCATGATGTATCATACGCCATCCGTTCGGCTTCCTCAATCCATTTGTTTTGATTTTTGTAACATTATTGTAAAAGTTGACGGCAAAACCAACGCCTGTACCGCTTTTTCATCAACCCCGAAAAATTCGCCCATTCATGCTTGACACCCTGGGAGAACTATGGTATTTTGTTCAAGCACAATTTCTGCGGTCATGGCGGAATTGGCAGACGCGCTAGATTCAGGTTCTAGTGAACAATACGTTCATGGAGGTTCAAGTCCTCTTGACCGCACCAGCACAAAGCCCTTGAGCAATCAAGGGTTTTGTGTTATCCGGACAGCGTTCGCGCCGCCTGCTGGTCTTCTTGACACACTGGGTGGCTGATTCTATACTGGCAGCACATATCCTGCGCCCCTGTTGGCAGGAGCTGTTTGCCCATACATCACGCGATACCGCCCGGCTTAAACTGCCGCGCGGCATACGCCCACAAGCGAGGGAGTGCCATGTTTCACGGTAGGTCTGCCAAGGTTGGTCTGCGCGGCGTGTTGCTGCTGCTGGCGCTATGCCTTGCCCTGCCGCCCGCGCCTGCCCGGGCCAGCGTAACCACCAACCTGAAGGTTGCCTATGTGGCGTATAACCCGCCCATGCAGTTTTTAGGCCCCCAGGGCGAAGCCCAGGGCATGCATGTGGACATTCTCAAACACATCGCCGAGCAGGAAAACTTTAACCTCACCTTCATTCCGGTGGAGCACGAGTCAAACGCCTTTGAGATGTTGTTCGCCAACCAGGCGGACATTGTGCTGGGCGCCATGGTGGGGCGTTTCAAAGACGACGAAAAGGTGCTAAACACCAGCGAAATGTTTTCCACCACCATATCCCTCATTGCCCCCAACAGTGTTTTGACCAACGGCGAACTGAATAAGAGCACACCAAACCTGGCGGCCATTTATGAGTTTGGCTCGATACGGCAATCCATCATGGGCGGCCTGGGTGCCAGGCTGTACTATGCCGTCAGCAACCAGGAGGAGGTCCTCAAAACCCACAGCGCCATGCCCAAGTCCTTGATGCTGGGCGCGAAGGAAAGCCTGCTGTACCAAATCCACCGCATTGGCGCTGACAGCCGCTATACCATCCTGAACAACCACGTGAGCAATGTATCCTACAGCATCGCGGTGCGCGCGGGCGATTCGCTGCTACACCGGCAGTTGGAGCGGGCGCTGGTCGCGCTGCGGGGCAGCCCGGAATATGAAAACATCTTCCTCACCTGGACGCTGGACCCCACTGAACTGCGCAACCAACGCACCATTCAGCAGATACTGCTGGTGGCAGCCGTGCTGCTGCTGACGCTCATCGCCTACGCCATTGTCACCCAGCGGGTGCGGGCGCTGCTGCTGAGAAAGGTGCGGGAGCAGACCAACGAAATACGCACAGTGAACATCGCGCTGGAAGCCAACGTGGCCAAACTGGAGGATCTGTCCGGCCTGCAGCAGCGGCTGATTGAGTTTTCCCCCAGCGGCATGGTGTTGATGGACAAGCAGCGCAACATCCGGCTGATGAACGCAAGCGCGCTGAAGTTGGTGGGCCTTGAGCAGGTGCCCACGGGCATGCCCGTGTCCGAGGTGCCGCTGCTTAATGACCTGTTGGCCAACGTGGACACCGCCCAGCCGGACTTTGTCACCCACGGCCTTTCCTGGACGGCTGAGGCCGACCCCGGCACGCAGGAGGAGGGCGGCGGGCGCACCTTCCGCTGCAACCTGCACGCCACCACCGCCAAAGGCGAGGTGGACGGCGCGCTGATGACGCTGATGGATGTCACCGCGGAAGAGCAGCAGCGGCAGCTGGCCTTTGAAGATGAAAAGACCAAGGCCATCAGCCGCCTGGTGGCGGGCATTGCCCACGAAATCAAGAACCCGCTGACCTCCATTCGCACCTTCGCGCGGTTGATGGAGATGCGCAAGGGCGACCAGCAGGTGCAGGAACAGTTTGCCGAGTTTGTGCCCGGCGAAGTGGAGCGCATCAACCGGCTGATTGAGTCACTGATTAACTACTCCCGCCCCACGCGCAAAAACCCCCAGCGCACCAACGTGAAAAGCGCGGTGACTGATTGCCTGTACCTGGCCAAGGTGGTGAACAAAGAGGACATCACCATCCACACTGACTTGGACGAATCACTGTTCATCCACGTGGATCAGGACCAGTTCAAGCAGGTGCTCATCAACCTGATGGTCAACGCCATTGAGTCCATGGAGAAAAAACTGCGGGGCAGCAACCCGCCCACCGAGCCCATGCAGCTGCGCATCACTGCGGATGCCTGGCAGGACAGGGCCCGGGTCATGGTGGAGGATACCGGCCTGGGCATGAGTGCCAAGCAGCTGTCCCGCTGCACCGATCCCTTCTTCACCACCAAGTCCGGCGGCACGGGGCTTGGTCTGGCGCTATCGCGCAGCTATGTCGAGGAAAACGGAGGCAGCATGCACATTGAAAGCCAGGAGGGCGTTTTCTCCCGCGTCACCATCGACTTTCCGAGGATAGCCTGATGAAATCAACCGTACTCATCATTGACGACGAACCGGCCATCTGCGCGTCGCTGAGCCTTGCGCTAAAAGACAAGTACGTGGTGCACACCGCGCTGTCCGCCTACGAGGGGCTGCGCCTGCTTGAAGAGCGGGGGCCGCACGTTGTGTTGCTCGATTTAAAAATTGACGGCGTGGATGGCATGGACGTGCTGCGCCGCATCAAGGCCGCCACGCCGGAAACGCCTGTCATCATCATGACCGCGTACGGCAGCATCCGCTCCTCGGTGCAGGCCATGCGCGCGGGCGCCTTTTACTACCTGCCAAAGCCGCTTGACCCGGAGGAGGTCGAGGTGTTTATCGCCCAGGCGCTCGCGTTTCGGGCGCTGAATGACCGGGTGAACTACTTAAGCAGCGAACTGCAAAGCCGGGTCACCTACGGCGAAATGATTGGCAAAAGCCCGCCCATGCAGCGCGTATACGACACCATTGAAAAGGTGAAGGACAGCAATGTCAGCGTGCTGCTGACCGGAGAGAGCGGCACCGGCAAGGAGCTGGCGGCGCGCGCCATTCACTACTTTGGCGGCAGAAAGGACAACCGCTTTGTACCGGTCAACTGCATCGCCATCCCCGAGGGGTTGCTGGAGGGCGAGTTTTTCGGCCACGTGAAGGGCTCCTTCACCGGCGCCTTGAAGGACACCCGGGGCAAGCTGGAGGCGGCAGACCGCGGCACGCTGTTTTTGGACGAAGTGGGCGATATGCCGCTGGCACTGCAGGGCAAACTGCTTCGGGTGCTGCAGGAGAAAGAGTTTTCCCCCATTGGCAGCACGGAGCTCAAGCAGGTGGACATCCGCATCATCGCCGCCACCAACCGGGATTTGATGCAGATGATTCGGGACGGCACCTTCAGGCAGGAGCTGTACTACCGGCTGAACGTGGTCAACATCCACATGCCGCCGCTGAAGGAGCGCAAGGAAGACATCCCGCTGATTATCAACCACTTCCTGGACAAATACAGCCAGGAGCATCAAAAGCCCCGGCCGGACATCAGCTCCCAGGCGCTGCGCATATTGATGGACTATGATTACCCCGGCAATGTGCGGGAGCTGGCCAACTTTCTCGAGTATACCTTTGTACTGTGTGACGGCAAGGCCATCAAGTCAAACGACCTGCCCAGCCAGCTGACCGGCCAGGCGCAGGCCATTGCCTGCCCGCCGCCGGAGGACACCATCACGGACTATCTGTCCCACCACAGCCTGGCTGACATAGAGCGCGATGCCATCCGCGCCACCATGGAGCGCCTGGGCGGCCACCAGCGCAACACCGCGGCCCAGCTTGGCATCAGTGAGCGCACGCTGCGCTACAAGCTAGCCGCGCCGCCGGGGCAAACACAGGACATCCCAGAGTAGGCAAATATTGCCTGCGGCACCCGAAAACGGCATTTATTGCCGTTTTTTGCTTTTGTGTTTGTAAAATGCAGCAGCAAAACCATCAGTTTTTCCATCTTCAAAATTTTCTTTTCATTGACCCATCACATATTTCTCACCATCCCCAAATAGTTGGCACAATAATTGCTATTATTCTATCATCAAAAGCGGGCAAGCGCCCAAATACGAAAGGAGAACCCCATGCAAAAGTCCGTTCAACGCCTTCTGACGCTGATGATGTGCATGATGCTGCTCATTGGCATCGTGCCCGCCAGCGCCGAACCCACCTACAAAGAGGAAATCGTCATCGGCCTGGCCAACGTGTTCACCACGACCGACATGCAGGACACCGCCAGCATCACCAACCAGATTTTCTACACCATCAGCCACAGCACCCTGATGAAGTGGGACTATGAAACCCAGCAGTATGTGCCGGACCTGGCCGACTCCTATGAGGTCACAGGCGACGGTACCATTTTCACCTTCCACCTCAACAAGGATGCCTATTTCCACAACGATGAGCCCGTAAAGGCCAGCGACGTTATTTATACCTTCACCCGCGGCCAGCAGGGCTCCGCCACCAAGGCAAAGGTGCAGATTATCGAAAGCATGAAGGCGCTGGACGACCACACCGTGGAAATCACGCTGTCTGGCCCCTCCACCGGCTTTATGTTCGACGTCACCAACCCCAACATGTCCATTCTGTCTGAAAAGGCCATGACTGAAAAGGGTGTGGACGGCACGCAGATTGGCTCCGGCGCGTTCTACTACGAGAACATTGACTTCGGCAACGAAGTGCGCATGGTGCGTTTTGACAAGTACTTCCGCAAGATGCCCAATACCCAGCGGCTGACCCTGCGCCAGTACAAGGAAGACGCCACCCGCGTTATCGCGCTGCAGACCGGCGATATCGACTACTGCCAGACCCCCTCCACCATGGAACTGCAGTACATCTCCGAAGACCCCAACCTGGACCTCATCCAGATGAAGGGCACCCGCCTTAACTACATGGTTATGAACGTGTCCGAAGAACACGGCGCGCCGTTTACCGACATCCGTGTCCGTCAGGCGATGAACATGGCTGTCAACAAGGAAGACGTCATGCTGGTTGCCTCCAACGGCCTGGGCGCCGTGCAAAACTACTACCTGACCGACATCAGCTATGCCTTCAACGGCGACATCGAGGGCTACAACTACAACCCCGAAGAAGCCAAGAAACTGCTGGCAGAAGCCGGTTATCCGGACGGCTTCAGCTTCGCGCTGATTTGCCATGACTCCACCGCCCGCGCCATCGCCCCCGTGCTGCAAGACCAGTTCAAGAAAATCGGTGTCACCATGACCATCGACGAGAAGGAAACCGCGGTGCGCAACTCCCTCATCGCCGAAAACAAGCATGACGCCGCCATGGCTGCCCACGTCAACCTGGTCAGCGCTGACAACAACCTGCGCCTGCTGTTCTACACCGGCTCTCTCAACAACCGCATGAAGTACTCCAACCCCGAACTGGACGCCAAAATGGACGCTGCCCTGATTGAACAGGACGAAGAAAAGCGCATCCAGATGTACCAGGAAATGCAGCAGTTCGTCGTTGACGAAGCGCTGTGCATCCCGCTGTATGTGGAACCCATGAACATCGCCAAGAAGAAGGTGCTGGAAGGCATCAAACTGGTTGCCACCGGCGGCCACGACTTCACCTACGCGGAAATCAAGGAATAATCTGAAGCCGTAACATCAGTCTGCCACCGGGCAGGTGCCCGGTGGCACACTTGTTAGAAAGCGAGGTTCCTTCATGTATCGGTATATCTTCAAGCGAATACTGATGTTGATTCCGGTGCTGATTGCCGTGTCCTTTGTCATCTTCTTCATTATGAACCTGGCTGAGGGTGACCCCGCCTACGTCATCGCAGGCGACCACGCGGACATGGAAACAATCGAGCGCATCCGGGAAGAGTACGGGCTCAATCAACCGCTGATTGTGCGCTACTTCAACTATATGGTCGGCCTGCTGCGGGGGGACATGGGCCAATCCTACATCAGCAAAAAGGATGTATGGGACACCTACATGCAGCGCCTGCCCGCCACAGCCAAGCTATCGGTGGCCTCCATCATTGTCGCCATCATCATATCGCTTGTGCTGGGTGTATACTCCGCCGTCAACCAGAACACCTGGAAGGACAACCTGTCGGTGACGGCCTCCCTGCTGGGGCTGAGTATGCCGCAGTTCTGGTTGGGGTTGTTGCTTATCATAGGCTTTTCACTCAACCTTAGGTGGTTCCCCTCCGGCGGTGACTATGGAGACATCCGCAGCCTCATCCTGCCGGCCATCACCATTGGCACAAATAACGCGGCGCTTATGACGCGTACCACGCGTTCATCCATGCTGGACGTCATCCGCCAGGAATACTTGAACACCGCCCGTGCCAAGGGCGTCAGTGAACGCACGGTCATCCTCAAGCACGCCCTGCGTAACGCCCTCATCCCCATCATCACGGTGGCGGGCGTGCAGTTCGCCTACATCATGGGCGGCGCCGTGCTGGTGGAAACCGTATTCGCCTGGCCGGGCGTTGGCCGGCTCACCATAGACTCCATCAACATGCGCGACCTGCCGATGGTCACCGGCAGCGTCATCATCACCACCATGATTGTCTGCATTGTGCAGTTGGTGGTGGACATCATTTACGCCTTTGTTGACCCGCGCATCAAGGCGCAGTACACCAAGTGAGGTGCCGCAATGACAAGTGTTAGTATGCAACCCAGTCAGTCTGTAACCAAGAAATACGCCAAGCGAAGCCAAATGGCCGAGGTATGGCGCAACTTGAAGAAGAATAAGGGCGCGGTCCTGGGCTTGGTCATCATCACCGTTCTTATTTTGCTGGCCATCGCTGCGCCGCTGATTTATGACTATGATGAGGACATCATCTCCCAGAACATCAGCGAACGCCGGCAGAGCCCCAGCCTGAAGCATCCCTTCGGCACAGATGAGGTAGGCCGTGACATCCTCGCCCGCATCATCTGGGGCACGCGTTATTCGCTGCCCATTGGCTTTATCGCAACCCTGGTCGCGGTCGTCCTTGGGGTGACCATCGGCGCGGTGGCGGGCTACTACGGCGGCGCCATCGAGAACATCCTCATGCGCTTTGGCGACATCTTCGCCTCCATCCCCCACATTCTGCTTGCCATCGTGGTGGTCTCGGTGCTGGGGCAAAGCGCGCTGAACCTGATGATTGCCGTTGGCATCACGGGCACACCCGCGTTCATACGCGTTGCCCGCGCGGCGGTACTCACCGTGCGCAACCAGGAGTACATCGAGGCCGCGCGCGCCATCGGCATGAAAAACTGGAAAATCATCCTGCTGCACATCATCCCCAACTCCCTGTCCCCCATCGTTGTTCAGACAACGCTGCGTGTTGGCTCCGCCATCATCTCCGCCTCTTCGCTGAGCTTCCTGGGGCTGGGCATCGCGGCGCCGGCGCCCGAGTGGGGCACGATGCTGTCAGCCGGCCGCGCGTTCATCCGCGACTATAGCTACATGACGCTCTTCCCGGGCTTGGCCATCATGGTCACCGTACTGGCACTGAACATGCTGGGCGACGGTCTGCGTGACGCCATGGACCCGAAGATGAAGCGGTAAGGAGCAGTTATGGATACGAACAACAACCTGATTCTCGACATGCAAAACCTGTTTGTCCGCTATGAAACAGAGGACGGCATCGTCCACGCGGTCAACGGCGTCAGCATTCAGCTGGAAAAGGGGCGCACGCTGGGCGTCGTCGGTGAAACCGGCGCCGGCAAAACCACCACCGCACGCTCCATCCTGCAGCTCATCCCCATTCCTCCAGGCGTCATCGAAGCTGAGCGCATCATATTGGACGGCCAGGACATCCAGGCCCTCACCCAGGCACAGCTGGAGCAGGTGCGCGGCAACGAGGTCTCCATGATTTTCCAGGACCCCATGACCGCGCTGAACCCGGTGTTTACCGTAGGCGAACAAATCGCCGAAAGCATTGAAATTCACCAGAACCTGGGCAAGAAGGGCTCGTTTGACAAGGCCATTGAAATGCTGGAGATGGTGGGCATTCCCGGCACCCGCGCCAACGAATACCCCCACCAGTTCTCCGGCGGCATGAAGCAGCGCGTGGTCATCGCCATTGCGCTGGCCTGCAACCCCAAACTGCTCATCGCAGATGAGCCCACCACCGCCCTGGACGTCACCATTCAGGCGCAGGTACTGGACCTGATGAAGCGCTTGAAAGAAGCGTACGGCACCTCCATGATGCTCATCACCCATGACCTGGGCATCGTCGCCGAGGTCTGCGACGAGGTCATCGTCATGTACGCCGGCCGCATTGTGGAGCAGGGCACGCTGGAGGATGTGTTCAACCGCACCCTGCACCCCTACACCGAGGGCCTGTTTGGCTCACTGCCCAATATTCACAACCGCACTGAAATGCTAAAACCCATCCCCGGCTTGATGCCCGACCCCACGGACCTACCGCTCGGGTGCTCGTTTGAGCCGCGCTGCCCCTATGCGGTGGAACGCTGCCGAAACGAAAAGCCGCAGCCCATCACCCGCAATGGCCACATGGTCGAGTGCCTGCGCTATGAAGAAGAAAACTTCCACATCGAACGGAGGGTTGAAGATGTCTAAGCCATTACTGGATGTACGCAATCTAAAGAAATACTTCAAAACCTCCCGGGGCATGCTGCACGCGGTGGACGACATCTCTTTCACCATCGACGCCGGAAAAACCCTTGGCATCGTCGGCGAGTCCGGCTGCGGCAAATCCACCGCCGGCCGCGCCATACTGCGTCTGCTTGAGCCTACCGCCGGTCAGGTCATCTTTGACGGGCAGGACATCACGCACATTTCCTCCGAGGAAATGCGCAAGATGCGCAAGCACATGCAAATCATCTTCCAGGACCCGTTTTCCTCGCTGGACCCCCGGCGCACGGTGAACCAGATTATCAGTGAGCCCATCACCACCAACAAGCTCATCAAGGGCAAGATGGCCATTGAAAACCGCGTGCTGGAACTGATGGAAACGGTGGGCCTGGCCGAGCGGCTGATTAACACCTACCCCCATGAACTGGACGGCGGACGCCGCCAGCGCATCGGCATCGCGCGCGCACTGGCGATGGAGCCCAGCTTCATCGTCTGTGACGAGCCCGTCTCCGCGCTGGACGTGTCCATTCAGGCGCAGATTCTCAACCTGCTCAAAGAACTGCAGGAGAAAATGGGCCTGACGTATATGTTCATCACCCACAACCTGTCGGTTGTAAATCACTTCTCCGATGAAATCGCCGTCATGTACCTGGGCCAGATTGTGGAAAAGGCCCCGGCGGAAGAATTGTTTGACCGGCCCCTTCATCCCTACACCCAGGCGCTGCTGTCAGCCATCCCGGTGCCAGACCTGAAGCACCGCAAGGAGCGCATCCTGCTCAAGGGCGAGATTACCTCCCCCGTCAACCTGCCCAACGAATGCCGGTTTGCAAAGCGCTGCGCCTTTGCCCACGAGAAATGCCTGGAAGGCATCCCGCCGCTGATTGAGGTATCCCCCAATCACTTCGCGGCCTGCGTGCTGGTCAAGCCTGACCCAGCTTAAAAAACGCGGAGGGGAGACAAAGCTGCTGACGATACTTCGCCACGGTGCGCCGTGCGATGGCAATGCCGTAGCGGTCAAGCAACTGTTCCGCGATGGCCCGGTCAGACAGCCGCGTCTCCTCTCCCGCTTCCTGGATGATGGCTTTGATGAAGTCCTGCACGGCGCTTCGGGCAAGCCCATCAGCCTTACCCGGCTGAAAGAAGGCCGTCAAGGGGTAATGGCCCCGCTGACAAACTAGGTGCTTTTGCCGCAGGGCCCGGCTGATGGTGGAGGGGTGCAGCTGCAGTTCCTTCGCCGCCCGCAACTGGCTCAGCGCCTTCAGGGGGCCGCCTAGGAAAAAGGCTTCCTGTTCTATGCAAATGAGTGTGCCCACCCGCAACAGCGTATCTTCCCGGCGGCGAAGCGCCGACAGCAAAAACCGCGCCTGCTGCAGGTTGCTGCGCATATAGGCGCGTTCCGTATCGCTTTTTGCTCCGCCTTGATAGGCCTGCGTATGGGGGCTTAACACAAACCGCTCAGACAGCGGGTTCAACAAGACTGCTTTGAGTGTGCCCTGGTCATGGATGATTTCCAGTTCCGGCGGCACCGCGGCGGGCGCCTCATCCCGCAATACAGCGCCCCTGAGCGGGTAGGGTTTGAGGTCCGCAATGGCCCGGCAGCAGGCCGCGGCCTGTGCTGGAGAGACGCCGTACAGGCCAGCAATGACGCCATACTGCCGCTTGGCGACCTTGTCCAGATGATTGCGGCACACGTCCCGCCAGAAGACTGGAGCGCGCATGCGCGTCAGCTGATACACAAGGTAGTCTCTGGTGTTCGCCGTGCCCAGGCCGCCGTCACCCAAGGCCTGCAGCGTGGCAAGCGCCTGCTGAAAGGCTGGGCGCGACAGCTTCAGCGCTGCCCGGATGTCGGCATGTTCCTGGGACAGGAACCCGTGCTCATCCAATTGGTCGATCAAGGCGCTTACCGCGCTAAACAGCCATTCGTCCATCCGCGGGTCTAGCAGGTCCTTGAGCTGCGAATGCAGATTCACCTGATTGTCCGCGATGTCCGGCGCTGTGCCAGACACCCCCTGCGAGCTTGTGGCCACCCCTCGCGTTGGGTTTGGCAGCCACAGGCGCTCCAAAAAGGGGTTGCGTTCACTGGCCGCCAGCATCTCCTGCTGCAGCATGGGGTAATCCATCTGCAGCATGGCGACCTCCTGCTGCTGCAGATGGCTATACAGTTGTTTGCGCCGCAGCTGCAGCGTTTGCTTCTGCACTCCCTCAGCCCCTTTTACTCACTGCCTGCATTATAGCCGCGTTTGTGCAGGGCAACAAGCAGTCCCATTTAACACCACACCCACTAACTCTTGAAGGAGTGACCTCCATGCGTCTGGACTTTCTATTTACCATCAACCCGCTGACCGGGCAGGAACTGCTGCTTCGCGTCGGCATCGCCCTGGTGGTGGGCGGCATTGTCGGCCTGGAGCGTGAGTACAAAAACCGCCCAGCCGGCATGCGCACCCACGTGTTAGTTTGCCTTGGCGCCACCACCGTTGCGCTGCTGGAATCCCTGCTGTGGAGCAGTGACATGCTGGGCAGTACCATCAACGGCAACGCGTCCTTTACCGTGGGCCGCCTGTCCGCGCAGGTCATCAGCGGCATCGGTTTTCTGGGCGCCGGCACCATCTTCATGGCGCAAAAGAAAATCGCGGGCCTGACCACCGCCGCCAGCCTGTGGAACGTGGCGTGCCTGGGCATTCTCATTGGCTTTGGCTACTCGTGGATTGGGCTGACGCTTGGCGTGCTTATCACCGCCATCCTGATGTTCCTGGGCCAGGTCATCAAGATTAACGCGGTGAAGCATGTGGAAGTGAAGTTCATCAACCGCAAGGAAACGCTGCCCTTCATCAGCGCGTATTTTGACTCGCTGGGCGTCATCATCCTGGACGTCGACTTTCACGTGGAGATTTACAAAGGCCGGTCTGCCCAGGAGGAAAACCTGTACACCAACGTGTACACCCTGCACCTGCCCCGCAAGGTGGAGTACAACCAAATTGTTACGCGGCTGTCCGAGTACGGCAACATACAAACCGTGCGCACCCGCAACGCCTAAGCGCAGCCTGCGCGGCGATACGCAAAAACCCTTGTCACCATCTTGCGACAAGGGTTTTTGTGTGTCATGGGTAAGCCGCTTGTACTTACACCCGCTTTTCCTTCCACTTGCCGCCGGCAAAGCGGACATAGAAGAAATACAGCCGCACGAAGATTTCACTTAAACTGATCAGCCAAGTCATCGCCAGGCTGAGGTGCAGCACGTTGACCGCCAGCAGTGTCAGCAGCGGCCGCAGAATGCTGACGCAGATGGCCATGCGGCTGGCGACATACAGGTTGTCCCCCGCGCCGCGCAGGCTGCCCGCCAGCACCACTGAACTCATTTGCGCGGGCTGCATGATGGCCACAATAATCAGCGTTTGGGCGGCGATGCTGATAACCGTCGCCGCGTCCGGCGTGTTGCTGTTAATGAAGATGGACGCCAGCGGGTAGCGCAGTATGACCACAAAGGTGGCGATGATAAAGGAGAACACCAGCGCGATGCGCAGGCAGATTTTGCCGTACAGCATGCTCAGGTCGCTGCGTTTGGCACCCAGATTTTGCCCTACCAGAGAGGTGGCCGCAACCGACAGGCCGTCGGCAAAGTTAAACGTCAAGCCCAGCAGCTGCATGCAGATGTTGTGCGCCGCGAACATTGTGACGCCCAGCCCGTAGATGATGCGGCTGTACATGAAGAAACCAAAGCGCATGCTGAGCTGTTCCACCATGGCGTTGCCGCCCACGCGGACGATGCTCTTCATGGTGTCCGGGCGGATGCGCCAGTCATCCTTGCGGGATACATTTAGGTAGCTGGTGCGGTGGTACACCACCGCAGCGATGGACAGCATGCTGCCAACCGCCAGGCCAATGACCGATGCGATGGCAGCACCCGCCACCTCCAGCCTTGGGAAGCCCAGGTGGCCGTTAATCAGCAGCCAGTTAAACACAACGTTCACCAGGTTGCTGACGATGTTCACGCGAAGCGTCAGCTTGGTGTTGCCAACGCCGCGCATGGCGGCGTTGATGCACATGCTGATGGTGTTCACAGGCAATCCAATGGCCATGATGTCAAAGTAGGTGATGGCGTCCTTTAGTACCGCCGCGTCGTCCGGGGTGTTGGTGTTGCCGCCGGCCAGCCGCATCAGGGGTTCGGCGAAGATCAGGCCCAGCGTCATCACCAGGATGGACATGCCCAGCACCAGCAACAGGGCGTTGCGCAAGGTGGCGTTGGCCTCGTCCCTGCGGTCTTCCCCTTTACGGCGCGCCACAATGGCGGTTACACCCACGTTCAGGGCAAAGAAGATGGACAGCATAATCATCCTGGGCTGCGTGGGCAGCGCCACCGCCGCCAGGGCGTTCTTGCCCAGACCGCCCACCATGATGGTATCCACCGAGCCGATGAGGCTGACCAGCACCATCTCCAGCACCGCGGGCATTGCGATGGCAATGACCGTGTCATACGCCGCGCGGTCCCCCGGCAGCGCACCCAAACGATGTTCATTGGGCACCATGGCCTGTGCGGAAAACAGGCGCTTGAGCCAAGCTATCATATGTTTCCTCCATGTGCGCCGAATTGGCACTGTACAGCATATATTGTAGCCCAGTTTGCGGATAACTGCAAACATTCGCTTGTGTTTTGTATGTTGATACAGTTTATGCATGCTATGCGAAAATGCGATGGGATAATACCCACTCAGCGGGCTTTCAAACTTGACATCATAGTGAACGTCAAAGTATACTGGCTCATGGAGCGGATGTGTGCTTTGCATGCGCTAAGCGCCCAAAATAAATATTTCAGGAGGTTCCTTCATGGCGAAGAAAGTTACCATCGACGGCAACGGTGCAGTAAGTCATGTCGCATATGCTTTTAGCGACGTTGCCGCCATCTACCCCATCACGCCCTCATCCACAATGGCAGAATATGTGGACGAATGGGCCGCGGCCGGCCGCAAGAACCTGTTTGACCAAACTGTCCAGGTATCTGAGATGCAGTCGGAAGCCGGCGCTGCCGGCGCTGTGCACGGCTCCCTGGCCGCCGGTGCGCTGACCAGCACTTTCACCGCCTCCCAAGGCCTCCTGCTGATGATTCCCAATATGTACAAAATCGCGGGCGAGTTGCTGCCCTGCGTATTCCATGTGTCCGCCCGCGCCCTGGCAGCCCACGCGCTGTCCATTTTCGGCGACCATCAGGACGTCATGGCCTGCCGGCAGACCGGTTTCGCGATGCTGGCCAGCAACTCTGTGCAGGAAGCCCAGGATATCGCGCTGATTGCCCACCTGGCCACCCTGAAAGCCAAGGTTCCGTTCCTTCACTTCTTCGATGGCTTCCGCACCAGCCACGAAATCCAGAAGATTGACGAAATCGAATACGAAGACATGGCCAAGCTGGTTGACTGGGACGCCATCAAAGAGTTCCGCGCCGCGGCGTTGAACCCCGAGCATCCCCACCAGTCGGGCACCGCCCAGAACCCGGACATCTACTTCCAGAACCGCGAAGCCGCCAACAAGTACTACGAAAAGGTACCGGGCATCGTGGAAGAGTGCATGAAGCAGGTCTCCGAGCTGACCGGGCGCAAGTACAACCTGTTTGACTACGACGGCGCCGAAGACGCCGAAGACGTGGTCATCATCATGGGCTCGGGCGCGGAAGCCGTGCACGAGACCATCACGGCGCTTAACCAAAAGGGCGCCAAGTACGGCATGCTGAAAGTGCGCCTGTACCGTCCCTTCAGCGCCAAGCACTTCCTGGCGGCGCTGCCCACCACCGTCAAGCGCCTGACCGTGCTTGACCGCACCAAGGAATCCGGTTCCCTGGGCGAGCCGCTGTACCAGGATGTCACCACCGTGCTGCGTGAGAACGGCCGCGAGGACATCACCGTTGTGGGCGGCCGCTACGGCCTGGGCTCCAAGGAGTTCAACCCCACCATGGTCAAAGCCGTGTACGACAACATGGTCGCCGCCGAGCCCAAGAACCACTTCACCGTTGGTATCGAAGATGACGTCACCGGCAACTCCCTGCCCATGGGCGACCGCCTGAACGCTGCCCCCGAAGGCACTGTCAGCTGCAAGTTCTACGGCCTGGGCTCTGACGGCACCGTTGGCGCCAACAAGAACTCCATCAAAATCATCGGTGACCACACCGACCTGTACGCGCAGGGCTACTTCGCCTACGACTCCAAGAAGTCCGGCGGCCTGACCATCAGCCACCTGCGCTTTGGCAAAAAGCCGATTCAGTCCACCTACTCCATCGACTTCGCGGACTTTATCGCCTGCCACAACCCCGCCTATGTCACCCTGTATGACATGGTCGGCACCCTGAAGGACGGCGGCTCGTTCCTGCTGAACTGCCACTGGACCCCCGAAGAACTGGCAGACCATCTGCCCGCCAAGATGAAGCGTCAGCTGGCCCGCAAGAACGCCAAGCTGTACACCATCGACGCCATTGGCCTGGCTCAGGAAGTGGGCATGGGCAACCGCATCAACACCATCATGCAGGCGGCGTTCTTCAAACTGGCCAACGTCATTCCGTACGAAGAAGCCGAAAAGTACATGAAGGACTACGCGCAGAAGACCTACGGCCGCAAGGGCGACAAGGTGGTCAAGGCCAACTGGGCGGCGATTGACTCCGCCATCAGCGGGCTGAAAAAGGTGGAAGTGCCCGCCAACTGGGCTGACACCAACGAAGGCGCCGAGCCCCGCAAGGTGAAGGCCAACGAATACTTCGAAAACTTCGTCAAGCCCATCCTGGCCCAGGAAGGCGATGACATGCCCGTCAGCGCCTTTGACCCGGCCGGCCGTGTGCCCACCGCCACCACGCAGTTTGAAAAACGCGGCATCGCCGTCAACGTGCCCGAGTGGCAAATTGAAAACTGCATCCAGTGCAACCAGTGTTCGCTCGTTTGCCCCCACGCAGTCATTCGCCCCTTCCTGGTGAAGGAAGGCGAAGAGCGCCCGGAGACCTTCGAAACCAAGAAGGCCGTCGGCAAGGAATTCGCCGGCTACGAGTACCGCATCCAGGTCAGCCCCTATGACTGCACCGGCTGCGGCAACTGCGCTGAAGTGTGCCCCGCCAAGCAGAAGGCCCTGGTTATGAAGCCCATCGAGACCCAGGTCGCACAGGACGAAAACTTCTCCTACGCCATGACCCTGCCGGAGTTTGAGGGCGAACTGAACCTCGCCACCGTCAAGGGCAGCCAGTTCAAGCGTCCGCTGTTTGAGTTCTCCGGCGCCTGCGCAGGCTGCGGTGAGACCCCCTACATCAAGCTGGCCACCCAGCTGTTCGGCGACCGCATGGTCATCGCCAACGCCACGGGCTGTACCTCCATCTATGGCGGCTCCGCCCCCACCGTGCCCTACACCGTCAACCAGAAGGGCCACGGCCCCGCCTGGGCGAACAGCCTGTTTGAAGACAACGCGGAGTTCGGCTTCGGCATGAACCTGGCGTTCAACCAGCGCCGCGCCAAGCTGGCCGACACCGTGGAAGCCCTGAAGGAAGCCGATGGCAGCCTGGCCGAGGTTTGCACCGAGTGGCTGGAGAACATGCACGACGCGGAAGGCTCCAAGGCTGCCAGCGCCAAACTGCTCAAAGCCCTGGAAGGCAACAACTCTGACCTGGCCAAGGCCGTACTGGAAGACAAGGACATTCTGGTGAAGAAGTCCGTGTGGATCTTCGGCGGCGACGGTTGGGCCTACGACATCGGATACGGCGGGTTGGACCACGTGCTGGCGCAGAACCAGGACGTCAACGTGCTGGTACTGGACACCGAAGTGTACTCCAACACCGGCGGTCAGGCCTCCAAGTC
>CAYFSN010000009.1:0-40469 GCA_964345845.1 uncultured Christensenella sp. | reverse complement strand
CTTGCCCATTCCTCCTCACCCTGGGCAAAGTTGCGAACTTCAGTGTACTATATCGTGTTCCCTAAGGAGGCAAAGATTTTTTAGCGGAGTGTAAGGTAACTCTGTGCCAAGCCTGTACAACACTTCTCCCCCATTCTGGTAGTCTTTGGGCTTATCCATCAAAAGGGAAAGAGGCTGTCTGTAGCAGACAGCCTCTGGAAACACGATGTGTTTACTTGGCGTTGGCAGTATCCTGGAAGAACTCGTATGCTTCGGCGTCGGTATAGCCTTCGTGCACCACCTTGGCGATAGAAGCGGCCATGGCGGCGGGATGCGAGCTTTGGAAGATGTTTCTGCCCATGTCCAGCCCCTTGGCGCCGCCCTGCATGCTGCGATAGGCCAGCGTCAGTGCGTCTTTCTCAGGCAGTTTCTTGCCGCCCGCCACAACGATTGGCACCGGGCAAGCCGCAACCACTTCCTCAAAGTTGTCACAGTAGTAGCTCTTGATAATCTGCACGCCCATTTCAGCCACAATGCGGGTCGCCAGTTTGAAGAAGCGGTCCGTGCGCTCCATGTCCTTTCCAACGGCAACCACGCCCATGGTGGGGATGGAATAGCGCATGCCGGTGTTGATAACACGGGACACATTGTCCAGGCTGGACAGTTGTCCTTTGGCGCCAATGAAGGTCTGAACGGCCATGCAGTCCGCGTTCATGCGGATGGCGTCTTCCATGTCCACCGCCACCACCTCATGGCTCAGGTCATCGTCGAGCATGCTGGAGCCGGAACTGACCCGAAGCGCAATGGCCTTGCGGTTATCCGGGGACACGCTGGAGCGCAGCGCGCCGCGTGTGCCCATCAGGCAATCCACATGCGGCAGAAGCTCCGGGATAATCAAATCAAGCCTTTCAAGGCCCGATGTGGAACCCATGAAATACCCATGGTCAAACGCAAACATCACGGTGTTTCCGCTCTTGGGATCAAAGATATTGGCAAGGTGCTTTTTCATGCCCCAATCCAAATTGTTCGCGCCCTTGACATAGAAGCTTCCCTGGTTGGCAAACGCTACATCTACGTTGTAATTCTTAGCGCCCTTCAACCCGTCCAAATCAGCCATATCGATACCTCCTCGTTTATGTTGGCAAGTCAAATGTTGTTGTCCGCTGCCGACACGTTCGACAGCACGACCGCATTTGCTGCCCGCCTTGCCAGCGGGCTTCCGGTTAAACCGGTCCGCGGTGGCCGGGCATTTGCCCGGCCGCCGCCAAACCAGTTGCCTTGGGGATTAGAAGTCGTAGTTGTCCATGTTCTCCAGGGTGAAGACCGCGCGCTCGGGCATGATGACCACGCCGCTGTTGTCCGCGGTGTAGGCATTGGCATCCAGCACGGTGTTGGGCAGCACTTCGACCTCACCAATGTTGGGGATGTCAATCTTGTCGCCAACCTTCACTTCGTTGCCGCTGGCCAGGTAGTAGGCCAGGTAGCAGCCCATGGCGCCCTGCATGCCGCTGTCCCACAGACCCCAGCGGGCCAGGACGTTCTCGCGGGCATACTGCTTCATGCTGTTGGGCGGGGCAAAGCCGGTGATGGAGACGTCTTCCTTGGTTTTGCCAAGGTTGACGGCCGCCTGGGCCTGGCCGGGAAGCGCGGTGGAGTCGTTGCAGATGATGCCGTCGATGTCGGGGTGCGCCGTCAGGATGGACTCACCAACGGTGATGGCCTTTTCGGCGTTCTGCTCAGAGTAGTAGTTGTCAGGAGCAACGTTCACCCAGTTGGGGTACACTTCCTTGATGTAGGCTTCGCCGGCGACCTGCCAGCTGTTCTGGTCAGCAACGGTAGCCTGGCTGTAGTGCCACACATACTTGATTTCGTCGGCCTTCACATCTTTGCCGCGCTCGGTCAGGCTTTCAGCCAGCATATCCACCAGCATTTTGCCCAGCACATCCGGGGTGCCCTGGGAGACCATCAGGCTGCGGGCATCACCGGAGACGTCGCTGTCCCAGGTGGTGACGGCCAGGCCGGCTGCCATCGCTTCCTTCATGATGTCGTCCAAGCCAGTGGCGTCCACGCTGCTAACGCAGATGGCATCGGCGCCCGAGTTAATGGCGTTCTGGATGACCGCCACCTGGTTGGCAACAGAGGCTTCGGGGTTTCCGTCATAGGTGACTGTGAAACCTTGTTCACCGGCGTACTTCTGAGCGCCGTCATTGGCGGACTCGAAGAACGCGTTGCCAGTCAGCTTAGGCACGAACACGACATTGATGTCGGCTGCCATGGCCAGAGAGGGCACGAGCAGTGCCGCGACCAGAATCGCGACGAGGACCTTGGAAAAACGTTTCATGTGGGGTTCCTCCTCCTAAATATTTCTCAGCACGCCTTTGGCATGCGGATGAACAGTTGGTTAACTCTGCCGCGGTCTGGCAGGGTTCTTCAGGCGTGAGGCAACGCGCGCCACCTTTGGGTTGGTGCCGGCGAACCGGAAAGCCACCACCAGCACCAGCAGTATGCCCACTGGGATGTCCAGATACTGTGTGGCGATGCCGTTCAAGTTAAGGCCGATGCGAAGCAGGCCGATGGCAACGGAAGCCAGTGCCGTGCCTATCACATTGCCCTTGCCGCCCAGGTTGCTGGTGCCGCCAAGCACCACCGCAGTAATGATGGGCAGTGTATACTCCGCGCCCATGTCCGCCTTGGCGGTGCCAAGATAGGCTGTCAGCAGGATACCCGCGATACTTGCGCTGATGCCGCTGAGCACGTAGGTGCTCATCACGATCAGCCGTGTGTTGATGCCGCTGTACTCTGCTGCGTTGCGGTTCACACCGCACAGAAAGACTTTGCGTCCATACTTGCTCATGTGCAGCAGCATGTAGGCGATGACACCAACCCCAGAAAGATGACGAACTGAATGGGTATGGAACCAAACAATTTGGTTCTGCCCAAAGCCCGGAAAGCATCCGGGAAATTGCTGATGCCTTTATAGGCTTCGGTCGAGCTCAATGTGGTAACGGCAAGTGCCAGGCCGCTGTATAGGAAGGAGCCGCCCAGCGTAACCACCATAGGCTGAACACCGGTGAATGCCACAAAGAATCCACTCAGTGCCCCGCACAGCGCTGCCACCATCATGCTTATCGCGCAAGCGACAAAGATGTTCAGCCCGGCATCACTCCACAGAACGCCAACCAGAATGCTGGTGAGGCCTACAATGGAACCTGCCTGGATGTCCATACCGCCTGTTATCAGAACGAATGTTACAAACAGCGCGATGATTGCAACGGGGATAAACTGGTTGAGGCTGCCAAACAGGCGCGTGATGTTCAGGAAGCGATGGTTCATCGCGCCAAACACGATGATTTCCAGTGCAATGAGCAGAACCAGGCCCCACTCCCAGCGGAAGAATACTTTCTTTAGCTTATTCACTGGTTCGCACCTCCCCAATGACTTGGGAACGAACGCTCAGCCGCTCCCTGCGGGCGCGCTCAAAGCCGCGCCGGCGGATGAGTGCATCTGATACCACAATAGCAATCAGCAGCACTCCGGTTATCGTGTCGTCATAGGTAGAGGGCAGGCCCAGGAAAACCAGTACCCTGGGAATGGACGACATAATGACCGCGCCAACACCCGCGCCAATGAGCGAACCAACGCCGCCGGATAGGCTGATGCCGCCCAGAACACAGGCCGCGATGACCGTCATTTCATATCCATTGCCGGCGATTGGTGTTACAAAGCCAACGCGGCTGACATAGAGGACGCCGCCCAGCGCTGCCAGCACACCGCCCAGCGCGAAGGCAGCCCACTTGGTGCCTTCAACAGGAATGCCCAGCAGCATCGCGCCGCCCGCGTTGTCGCCCACAGCCGCCAGGTAGCGGCCTTTGTGCGTACGAGTCAGCAACAGGTGCATAACAACCATAAGGACCACTGCACCGATGTAAAACCAGGTGAAGGTGCCCATGAACCGCCCTTGTGACAACGCTTTGAAGTCAGGGTCGATGTTCTCCACCCAACGCCCCCCGGTGTACACATAGATTAAACCACGAACAATGCCGTTGATGCCCAACGTCATGATGATGGAGGGAATCCGCAACACCGTTACACCAAAGCCGTTGATTGCTCCTATGATCAGGCCGATGAGGACAGCAACAACAATCGCCAGCGCCCATGGTTGGCCATCACGTATCATGGAGCCGCTTACGGCAGCCGCCATACCGAGTGTGGCGCCAACAGATACATCGATTTCACCGGTCATGATGATCAGCGCGATACCAACGGCGACAACCGTGTAGACCACGGAGCTGTTAAACAGAAGAATTATATTGCTGGCCGACAGGAAGCTTGGATTAATGGCCCCAACACCCAGAAACATCAGGATAATAAACGCGACCGCCGTCAACTCTCTGGAATGCAGCAGTTTCTTAATCATTGTCCCACCGCCTCACGTTCAGAAACACCAAAGGTGGCGGCAATCAGCGCGTCATGGCTGATTTCTTCCTTCGAGAACTCACGGTTGATGCGGCCAAAGTACATGGTGATGGCGCGATCACAAAGCTCAATAACTTCCTCCATGTCAGAGGATATCAGCAAGATGGCCAGGCCCTCTTGTTTGAGTTGTTCGATAATCGCATACACATCGCCGCGTGCCGCCGCGTCGATGCCACGGGTTGGCTCATCTAAAATCAGCAGCTTTGGCTCGGTATTCAATGCACGGGAAATAACAACCTTCTGCTGATTTCCGCCCGATAGCGAGCCCATCATCTGATCCCGTCCGGTTACTTTAATGCGGAAAGCTTCGATGTATTTGTCAGCGGCACGATGTTCTTCCTTTTTGTTCAGAAACACGCCAGGCATCCGGTCCAGGTTGGATGCGGTTGCATTTGCGCAGACATCGCTGATGCGGAAAATGCCATGCAGGAAGCGATCCTCCGCTACGTAGTTCAGTCCTTCGTCGAGCACTTTGCGGGTGCTCATGCCCGTAATGTCTTTGCCGTTTAGCAGTACACGTCCGCTCTTCACGGTATCTCTGCCAAAGATGGTGGTCGCCAGTTCCGTACGTCCAGCCCCCACAACCCCTGCCAATCCAACAATCTCTCCAGGGTACACGTTGAAACTTATGTCCTCAAAGCCGTAGCCGCTCAGATTTTCCACCCTCAGCACAGGCTGGGTGGCGGCATAGTCCACGGGGTCACACAGCGTTTTCTCCCGGGCCTGGCTGTTGGCAGGCAGCAGTCCTTCCACCAGCATTTCGCGGGTAAAGTCACTGACTGGGCCAGATAGTGTGATGTAGCCGTCCCGCATAATCATCACCGTGGTGGCGATTTGAAAGACCTCGGTCAGCCGATGCGTGATATAGATGATGCCGATGCCCTTCTTTTTCAGCTCTTCAATGACCTTGAAGAGCGCCTCGACTTCCTTGAAGGTCAAGGAACTGGTCGGCTCATCCAGAATCAGCAGCTTGGAGTCACGCATCAAGCCGCGCAGAATCTCCACCAATTGCTGCTCAGCAATGGACAGGGTCGCCGCGCGGCGCTCCAAATCCAACTGCCAACCCAGATGTGCCATCAGGTCCTCCAAGCGCCGCTTCAGCGGCCCTCTTGCGGACGTAAAACCCATGAGGACATTTTCTTCGACCGTCATGTTGGGAAACAACATGGGCTCCTGGGGCACCAGGTAGATGCCGCAGGCCAGTGATTCGGACGGCCGGCTCAGCTTTTCGCAAACGCCGTTCACATAGACAGTGCCCGAGTCCGGCTGGTAAATGCCCATCAAAATCTTCATCAAGGTGCTTTTTCCGGCGCCGTTGCCGCCAATGAGCGCAACTACTTCCCCTGCCTTCAACTGCATATCAATGCCTTTTAATACAGCGTTGCTGCCAAAGGCTTTTGTTATGCCGTGAACAGACAGAAGAACTTCTGCGCTACAGCCCTTGCTTTCACTCATAGTAGAACCCCCTACGCGTGGAACAAATGTTTGCAATGGAAACTTTAATCAACTGAGCACAGCATAGCGCATCTTCCTGCGCTTGTCAACAGTTTGTATCAATCCGTTTAATCCTTCCAGTTTCCCACATCCTCGCTGAAGTCATCGCCTTCGCAACTTCTTTGTTGCATAAAGACAATCATCGACCTACCCAGCGCCTAAAATCGTTGACAAGGGGTATGGCGGGTGTTATACTGCCCGCAACCGGACATTTGTAGACATTCAAAACTTTTGATTCACAAACGGGTCCCTTCTATCAGATAGGAGGAAGCAGATTGACTAACTACGAAGAAATGCTGATGACCAAGGCCGCCTGGTACTACTACTTTGAAGGCATTACACAACAGCAGGCAGCCGAACGCATGGGCATCACTCGTATGCGCATCATCAAGCTGTTGGAGCGCGCAAGACAAACCGGCATCATCCGCTTTAGCTTGCGCAAAGAAGGCGAGAGCCGGATGATGCTGGAACGTCAGCTTATCGAGATGTACGGCCTCAAAGATACATTTGTTATTCCTGCGGCCGCGCAGCCCGATATGGTCAACAACGGCATCGCCCAGGCGGCCAGCATGTACATCAGCGAGCGGCTCAGCGAAAACGCCTGCATCAACATTGGCTATGGCGATACGCCAAGCCGCATCCTCAACAACCTGGCGACCATGGCCGAGCACACCCTGACTTGTGTATCGCTTACCGGCGGGGTCAGCTACTACCTGCCGGATACGCGTAGCAATGTGTTCAACGCCAAACTGCACCTGATTCCGGCGCCCCTCATTGCAAGCAGCAAGGAAATGGCGGCGGCCATGCGCCAGGAAAACTCCGTCATGGAGATTAGCCGCATGGTGGCGCTGTCGCAATTGACGGTTGTGGGTATTGGGGCGATGCATAAGTCCGCTACCATTTTCAAAAGCGGCATTCTCAATAGCAATGACTTTCTCTACTTGAAGATGCAGGGCGCGGCAGGCGACTTGTTAAGCCACTTTATTGATGCCGACGGCCAGTTGATTGACACGCCCTTGGAAGACCGACTCATCAGCACGCCGCTTGCAACGCTGAAAAACCTGCAAAACGTCATTGGCGTTGCGGCGGGTGACAGTAAGGTTGAGGCCATCCGGGCCGCACTGAAGGGACAGTTCCTGGATATTCTTGTAACCGACGATAAAACTGCCGCGCAGTTAGTCAGCAACGAAAATTAGCATTGGAGGACGCCATGGAAAACAAGTATTTGCTTGCGCTTGATGCCGGTACGGGCAGCGTTCGGGCGGTGCTGTTTACCCAGCAGGGTGAACAGGTGGCACAGGTACAGCACGAATGGACACATGGGGAAGACCCTCGCTATCCGGGCAGCATGGACTTTGATTGGGTGCACAACTGGCATCTGGCTTCCGACTGCATCAGCGGTGTGCTTCGTCAATCCGGTGTGAGCCCAAGCGACATCGCGGCAGTCTCCACCACCTGCATGCGGGAGGGCATCGTGCTGTATGACGCCAATGGCCAGGAACTGTGGGCCTGCGCCAATGTAGACGCACGAAGCAATGACGAAGTAGCCGAGCTCATCGCGATGGATCCGGAACTGGAGAAGGAGCTGTACGCACTGTCAGGGCAAACGTATGCGCTGGGCGCGCTCCCCCGTTTGCTGTGGGTCAAAAACAAGCTGCCGGAACTGTATGAGCGCACCGCGAAACTCAGCATGTTTAATGACTGGCTGATTTACAGGTTGACGGGCGTTCTGAAATCGGAGCCCAGCAATGGCTGCACCACCGGTATATTCGACCTGGATAAGCGGGACTGGGACGCATCCATCCTGACAAGGCTTGGGCTAAAGGATGATATTCTGCCCGAAACCACCGAGTGCGGCACCATTGTCGCCGCAGTGAACGCGAGCGGGGCGAAGGATACCGGCCTGGCCGAAGGCACCCCGGTGGTTGCCGGAGGCGGCGATGCGCAGTTGGGCTGCATTGGCGTGGGCCTCGTGAAGCCAGATCAGGCGGCGGTCTTTGGCGGCAGTTTCTGGCAGTATGAGTACAACAGTGACCGGGCGGTTACCGACAGCCAATCGCGTGTACGCGTGAACTGCCATGCGGTGCCCGGTTTGTGGCAGTTTGAAGCGCTGGCGTTCAAGCCGGGCCTGGCGATGCGGTGGTATCGGGACGCGTTTTGTCAGGAAGAACAGGCCCGCGCGAAACAGGAAGGGCGCGATGCCTACGACCTGATGAACGAAGAGGCGCAAAAAATTCCGGCAGGTTGCTATGGGATGATGTGTACCTTCAGCGATGTAATGAACTACATCGCCTGGCGGCATGCTTCCCCCACTTTCACCAACTTCGATTTTGATGCTACAAGGTTCAACAAATATACCTTCTACCGGGCGATTATGGAGAATACGGCCATGGTAACCCGCGGCCACCTTGACCTGGTGAAGGAAACCGTAGGCAAACAGCCGGATAGCGTCATCTTCGCCGGAGGCGCCAGCAAGAGTGACCTGTGGTGCCAGATATTGGCAGATGTGCTGAACTTGCCGGTGCGAGTGCCTGTTGTAAAGGAAGCCACAGCGCTGGGTGCCGCCATCCTGGCTGGCCATGCGGTGGGCCTTTTCCCCGATATTGCTGAAGCGGCAGAGCGGCTGATTCAGTGGGATAAAACCTTTACGCCCAACCCGGATAACCACAAAACGTACCAGGAGATGTACCCCATCTGGCGTGAAGTGTATCAGCGTCAACTGGCCTTGGCAGACGATGGATACACCCGGCACATGTGGGCCGCCCCCGGTCTGTCCAAATAAGCAAAAAGTGAGGAGATGAAAGCATGTTTATTATTAACGAAAATGAGCGCGAGTATCGCTTTGGCGACAGCGGCCCCAAGTACCTGATGAAGGGCCCGCGGTCCAATTTTGCCATTGTTCAGTTTCAGCCCGGCCAGACGTTCACCGCGCATTACCATGACCACATGGAAGAGAACTTCTTCATTCTGGAAGGGCAGGTGGACATCGTGGTGGACGGCGTGGTGCACAAGCTGAAGGAAGGCGACCTGATTCACATTGAGCCGGGTGAAGTGCACTATGTCATGAACAACTACGACAAGCCCATCAAGATGATTTCCACGCTTGCCCCGTTCAAGGAAGTGGATAAGACAGACTTGCCCGACTATACGTTTTAACCTGGCCCAGAAGGGCTAAAAACCGCCGGCACTGCCGGCGGTTTTCGCCTTGCTGGTATCATTGTGTGGACTATGACAGTGCAGCCGCAACTTGCTTCTTAAGCACCGGCACCACCTTGTCCTCAAACCAGGGGTTTTTCGCGAACCATCGGAAGTTCAGCGGCGAGGGGTGCACAAGCGGAAAGAAGCGCGGCAGGTATTGCTCGTAATGGCGCACTGTTTCCGTCAGATTTTTGCGGGCATCTCGGCCCAGGTAATGCAGCTGGGCGTACCGCCCCACCAGCAGAAAAAGGCTGGCCTGCGGCATCAGCTGAAGCTGCTGCGGGTGCCAGAGGTCGGCAATCCCTTGGCGCGGCGGCAAGTCGCCGCTCTTTCCCTTGCCGGGGTAGTAAAAGTCCATCGGCAGGATGGACACCCGCTGGGGATTGTAGAAGATGTCCTCATCAATGCCCATCCACGAAAGCAGGCGCTTGCCGCTCTGGTCACTCCAGGGCACGCCGCTCTGCTGTGCCTGCAACCCCGGCGCCTGCCCCACGACCACCACCCGCGCACCCGCCCCGGCGGTGTACAGCGGCGCGTACCCCTTTGACAAGAACGAGCTGTTGTCGGGATGGTCGATGATGTCCCGGCGGATGCGGGCAAAGGCGTCCTGCTGCATGGCGGGCTACCTTTCTTCCCCCAGGGAGCCAATGATGGCGGGCTCTGAAAACAGCGCTGTGGCCCCGCCGGTATGCCAGAACACCACCGTGCTGCCGGGCGGCACCTGGCCCGAACGCAGCCAGCCCAGCACGCCCGCGAAGGCCTTGCCTGAGTAGACCGGGTCAAGCAGCAGCCCTTCGGTGCGGGCCAGCAGGCGAATGGCTTGGGACGCCTCTTCGTTTGGCTGCTCGTAGCCGGGGTGGTAGTAGCCGCGGTCCACGATGAAGTCTTCGGGTGTGACCGTCGCATCGCTGCCCAGCCAGCGCAGCGCTTCGTTGCACAGCCAGGCGCATTTCTCCTCGTATTCGGAGCCGGAGGCGCTGTCGGCAATGCCAATGACCTGCGCCCCATCACCTATGTAGCGGTGACCCGCGACCATTCCGGCCAGGGTGCCGCCGGAGCCGGTGCCGGAAAACACATAGTCCGGCTTGATGCCCAGTTCATTGCACTGGCTTAGCATTTCGCCGTAACCCCGCGCGAACGCGGCGGTGCCCACGGGGTTTGCACCGCCTATTGGCACGTCGTAACAGCGGTGCCCCTGGGCCGCCAGTTCCTGGGCGCGGGCCTTGCCCATGGCCGTAGCCCGTGCCTTTGTCTGCGCCGGGGTTTCCTCGGGCCGCGGCCGCACAATGTGCATTTCTGCGCCCAAGATGCGATCCAGCAGCATGTTGGCGCGGATGTCTTTCTCGTCCGGCTCCACATAAGCAGTCAGGTACAAAATGGGCGTCAGCCCCAGCCGGCGGCAGGCAGTGGCCGTTTGCATGGCGTGGTTGGATTGGGTCGCGCCGTAGGTGATGACGGTATCGCAGCCCTGCTGCAAGGCATCGCCCATGATGTACTCCAGCTTGCGGATTTTGTTGCCGCCAAACAAGCTCATGCCCGAAAAGTCGTCCCGTTTGATGTACAGAGATACGCCAAGCCGCTCGCTTAAGCGTTCCAGTTTGTAAAACGGCGTCGGGAAAAAGCCCAGCTGTGCCCGGGACTTCTGGTCTGTCATTTGGTTTAACTGCTTGATTTTGTCCAGCATAATGTGCCTCCTGATGTCGGCGCGGCACCCGTGTGATGTCCACCGCGCTTTTATTATGTGATGTGCTCTATATCCACTGTACATCGTACGTGCGGCGTTGTAAAGCCGGGTAGAAGGCGCACTTGGGTTGTGCTATACTGGTGAAAATGACCGCATGGCAGGCATGCGGCAAATATGGCTAGAAAGGCTGGTATGCACTTGATTCAGCAGTTAACGCAGATTGGCATTGTGCCGGTCATTAAGGTGGCGCGCGCGCAGGACGCTGTTCCCCTTTGCCGTGCCCTGGCGGAAGGCGGCCTGCCGGTGGCGGAGATTACCTTTCGCACGGACGCCGCGGAGGAGGCCATCCGCCTGGTCAACCAGGAACTGCCGGAGGTGTTGCTGGGCGCCGGTACCGTGCTGACCACACAGAAGGCGGACCGCGCCTGGCAGGCGGGCGCCCGCTTTTTGGTGTCACCGGGCATGAACCCACAAGTGGTGCGCCACTGCATGGACAAGGGTTACACCATACTGCCCGGCTGTGCCTCCCCCGCGGACATCGAGCAGGCGCTGGCGCTGGGGCTTGATACGGTCAAGATGTTCCCGGCGGAGGCGCTGGGCGGCACAGCATTTCTCAAGGCGTTGCTGGGCCCCTACAGCGGCATGCGTTTTGTGCCGACCGGCGGCATCAACGAACAAAACCTGATGGACTGGCTGTCCATCCCCCAGGTGATTGCCTGCGGCGGCAGCTGGATGGTGCCGGTAGTCGCTGTGGAGAGCCAGGACTGGGACCGCATCCGGGATTTGGCGCGCCAGGCGGTGGATGCCATGATGGGCATGGAAGTGCGGCATGTGGGCGTCAACCTGCCCGACCAAGCGCAAGGCGATGAAGCCGCACAGCAGTTAAGCGCACTGACCGGTTGGCCCATTCTGGGCGATACCCCCATCAATTGTTTTGTGGGCGCCGGCTTTGAGGTGATGAAAGGCAAGGGCCGCGGTCACCACGGCCATGTAGCGCTGGCGGTGAACGACCTGCCCCGCGCGCGCTGGCAAATGGAGCGCCGCGGCTACCGGTTTATCGAGGAAAGCCTGGTGCTTTCCCCGGACGGCCGGCCCAAGCTCATCTACTTTCAGGACGAAATCGCGGGTTTTGCCCTGCACCTGGTACAGAAATAGGAGCACCCACCATGAAAGTTGTCACCTTTGGCGAGGTCATGCTGCGGCTGAAAGCCCCGGGGCATGAACGCCTGATGCAAAGCCCAACGCTGGAGGCCACCTTTGGCGGCGGGGAAGCCAATGTCGCCGTGTCGCTATGCAACTACGGCATGGAGGCGGCCTTTGTCACCGTGCTGCCGGAAAACGACCTGGCCCATGCTTGCGTACGCGAACTGCGCGGCCTTGGGGTGGACACCAGCCGCATCGCTTACGGCCCGGGCCGCATGGGCATCTACTTTCTGGAGACGGGCTCAAACCAACGCGCCAGCAAGGTCATCTACGACCGGGCGGACAGCGCCATCGCGCTGGCCAAGCCCGGCAGCATTGATTGGGCGCAGGCGTTTGCCGGCGCAAATTGGCTGCACATCACGGGCATCACGCCGGCCATCAGCCAGCATGCTGCCGATCTGTCCCTGGAGGCCGTGCAGGCCGCGAAGCGCATGGGGCTGCATGTCAGCTGCGACCTGAACTACCGCAAAAACCTGTGGAAGTATGGAAAAACAGCCAAGGAAGTGATGGGCGAACTGGTCAAGTCGGTGGATACCGCCATTGCCAACGAGGAAGATTTTCAGATGAGCCTGGGCATCACGGCCGGCAGCCATGATGTGGAGCAAGGACAGCTGGACGTGGATGCCTACCAAGCCATCGCGAAGGCCGCCATGCAGCGCTACCCCAACCTTCAGCGCGTGGCCATTACGCTTCGCCAGTCCCAATCCGCCGACCGCAACCTCTGGCAGGCCTGCCTGTATGACGGCGAACGTTTCATGCTGAGCCGCCAATATAAGCTGACCGACATCGTTGACCGCGTGGGCGGCGGCGACAGTTTTTGCGGCGGGCTTATATTTGGCCTGAACATCTACGATGACCCCCAGCAGGCGCTGGAGTTCGCGGTGGCGGCCAGCTGCCTGAAGCACACCATCAATGGAGACTATAACCGCGTGAGCCGCGCTGAAGTGGAAGCGCTGATGCGGTCCTCCGGCTCCGGCCGGGTGCAGCGATAGCAGGCAAACGGGAAAGCCCCAGGCGTTGTACGCGCCTGGGGCTTTTGCATGATGTCTCGTTTATTGCTTGGCTTGCTTGGTGATGGCCTCCCAGAGGCCGCCCAGATACCCGCAGCCAATGGCGCGGTCATACAGCCCATAGCCGGGCATGGCTTTCTCGCCGAAGATGTCGCGCCCATGGTCCGGGCGGATGACGCCGTCAAAGCCGCTGTCGTACAGCGCCAGCATGATGGCGAACATGTCCAGCGACCCATCCGATGACAGGTGGGCGCTTTCCTCAAACCGGCCCGGTGCGGTGTGGCGCACATTGCGCACATGCGCGAAAGGGATGCGTCCTTGAAGCCCCCTAATGATGGCGGGGATGTCGTTGTCGGGGTTCGCCCCCAAAGACCCTGTGCACAGTGTGACGCCGTTGTGGGGGTCGTCCACCGCGCGTACAATGCGCCCAAGGCCTTCCGCGCCGCCCACGATGCGCGGCAGGCCAAACACCGGCCACGGCGGGTCGTCCGGGTGGATGGCCATGCGGATGCCGTACCGCCGGCACACGGGCATCAGCGCCTTCAGAAAGTACACCAGGTTTTCAAACAGTTGGTCTTCGTCCACCGCGCTGTACAGGTCAAACAGCCGGCGCAGTTCCGCCACGCGCTCGGGCTCCCACCCGGGCATGACAAAGCCCTGGGAAATGCGGGTCATGTAGTCGTTCATGCGCTGCGGGTCCAGGGTGTCAATGATGGCCTGGTCATAGGCGAACACGGTGGCGCCGTCTTCACGCAGGTGGGAAAGCTCCGTGCGGGTAAAGTCGAACACCGGCATGAAGTTGTAGCATACCAGGTCGATGCCCTCTTCCCCCAAGCTGGTCAAGGTCTGTGTATAGCGCTCGATATACATATCGCGCTCTTTTAGCCCGGCCTTGATGGCATCGTGTACATTGACGCTTTCAATGCCGCAGATTTGAAGCCCGTGGGCCTCTACCTCCTGCTTCATGCGGCGAATGGCGTCACGCTCCCACACCTCGCCCGGCAGGCTGCCGTACAGCGTGGTGACAACCCCCTGCACCCCCGGTACCTGCCGGATGTACTTCAGCGGGATGGTGTCATGCTGTGCGCCAAACCAACGCATCGCCAGTTTCATGCTGCTACCTCCTTTTGTTACGCGCCGATGTGCAGGCGCTCTGCCGGCACCTTGTGCCGAAGTAGATCAAGCGCCGCCTGGCCCTGGTCATCCAGTTGATTCAGCGGCAGCATGTATGCCCGGGCGGCCTCCACGTAGATGAAGACCAGGTCGCCCCGCCGCCAGACGCCATGCACCTTCTTCCAGGAAAAGGTCAGCGGCTCCTTTTGCGGGGTACGCACCACCAGTTCGCGGGGGTTTTCGTCCAGCGCCAGGGTATACGCAAAGCGCTGTTTGCCGCCGCTCAGCCCAAACTGTTTGATGAGGCCTTTTAAGCCCTTGAAATATCTGTAAAAATGCACCGCCGGAAACAGCAGCCCAATGCCCAGCAGCACGCCGCCCAATAGCCATGCGCCGCCGGTGCCTTTGGCCGCCGCCACAAAACTGACAACTGCCAGCGTGACAAATATCGCCAGGAAGAACACCGGCCGCCTCCAACTGCCCGTGCGGATGAACCGGTCAAACACGGAAAACGAGCGGTACATGCCCGCGTCCAGCGTCACATCCACTGTTAGATTGTTGTCCATTGATTCCACCTTTCCATATATCGGCCCATTGCTCAGTATCGCCTGAGCCGGCCCTTTTTAAACGCGCTGGGGCTGATGCCATATTCCTGCATGAAGGAGCGGTAGAAGGTGCTGTACCGGGAAAACCCGCAGGCGGCGCTGGCCGCGCTGATGTCCATGCCCTGGCTGATTTTGATGCGGGCGACAGCCAGCCGCTTTTTGCGGATATACTCGCACACGGTGATGCCGGCATGCGTTTTAAACCGGCGCGACAGCGTGTTCATGTTCACGTAAAACCGCTCCGCCAACCCCTGCAAGGTCAGGTTGTCCGCCAGGTGTTCGTTGATATATTGGAACACTTCGTACATGGCATCCGCCGAAAGCGCCGGTGTCAGCGTCTCCCCTGCCTGCCTGCTGTCCATGCGCTGTATGTGGATGAACAACTGCGTCATCAGCGACGCGCAATACTGGTCGCTGGCAAAGCGGCAGGCGGCCTTCTCCCGAAGCAGAGCCGAAAATATGCTTTTCAGTGCTGAAAACCCCTCGTCAACAGCGGTCAGGTGATGGGCGCCTGTGCCCTCCGCGAACAGGTAAAACATAATCCAGGGAATCTGGCTGGCCAGGTCCGTTAAGTACGACAGGCTGATCCACAGCACAATGCGCTCAAACGAGCCCGCGCCCTGCGTATCCGGGTGATGCAGCAAGTTTGGCGTGATGACCAGCATATGGCCGGGGGTTAGGTGGTAGCGCGTGCCTTCGACCACATAGTGCATCTCGCCGCTGAGCAAAAAGTAAACCTCCACAAAGTCATGATGGTGCATCATGACATGGGTGGGGCTGTTATCGGCGTAATGGTACACCTCAAAGTCCCGCGAGGTCATCACCTGCCGGGCGTTAAACGGCGTGATGTACAGACCACCCCGGTCAACAGGCAGGGCTTGGGGCATGGCTGTCACGTTCTGGCTCCCCTGCAATTTACATCAAGATGATGGCGTCTTCGCCGCGCATTGCGCGCGGCAGCAAATCGCCGCCTTCCTTATCCTTTCCGCTATCATGGTTGATGGAGAACGAATGGCAATTCCCGTCAATCCGCTCCACGCTTTCCCTGCAGCCCAATATAGGGGTTTTCGGCCTGATTGTCAAAGCACAATCAAGCATCCGTTTGGGCGGCAAAATGCTCTGCCCGAACCCCGTGCAACCCGGCGGTCAAGGCAATGAGAATGGTGAGAAATGCAATGTTGTTCGCCTGTGCATTCGTTGACATGACCGGGTGCGCATGATACACTCAGCACAAGAGTTGCGGCCTTCTTTTCCGCCGCGTACAAACATTATATGGAGGGACCCACATGAAGAAACTGCTGTATCTCCTCTTGGTTCTGACGCTGATTCTGGGCGCTACGGCCGCGGTTGCCGAAGAACCTGTCACCCTGGTCTATGCGGAAGTAAACCCGCTGGACACCATCGTTGGCCAGACAGCCAATGCCTTTAAAACCAAGCTGGAAGAACTGTCCGGCGGCTCCGTTGTGGTCAATATTCAGCACAGCGGCGTGCTGGGCTCTGAAGCGCAAGTGCTGGACGGCATCCTGGCGGGCGGCGACACCATTGATATTTCCCGCATTTCCGCCTTCGCGCTCACCAGCTACGGCTGCAACAAGGCCAAGCTGCTGTCCATCCCCTATACCTTTGTCAGCCGCGACCATTTCTGGAACTTCGTCAACAGCGACATGGCAGCGGACTTCCTGGCCGAACCCCAGGAACTCGGCCTGCCCCTGCGCGGCTTCGCCTACGGCGAGGAAGGCTTCCGCCACTTCTTCCTGAAGAACGAAGCGAAGACCATTGAAGACCTGAAGGGCCTCAAACTGCGCGTGTCCGATGACCCGGTCATGACCGGCATGGTGCGCGACCTGGGCGCCAACCCCACCGTGGTTTCCTTTACCGAGCTGTACACCGCCCTTGAAAGCGGCGTGGTGGATGGCGCCGAACAGCCCATCGCCAACTATCGCTCCAACGCGTTCCCCGAAGTTGCCCCCTACCTGATGCTGGACGGCCACACCCTGGGCGCCATTCAGCTGGTCATCACCGATAAGGGCTGGGCGAAACTGAACGAAGAACAGCAGCAGTGGGTGCTGGAAGCCGGCAAGTATGCCCAGGAAGCCAACGCCGAACTGAGCGCCGCCAAGGAAGCCGAAGTGCTGGAGCAGCTGAAGGCCGAAGGCGTCACCATCATCGAAGTGGAAGACAAAGCCCCCTGGGTAGAAGCCTGCCAGAACACCATTCAGGCCAATACCAAGGATCAGGCCGAACTCTATCAGAAACTGCTTGACCTGCAATAAGGCCCGCGTGTAACACGCAATCATTTGCTGGGGCACAGGGAAGGTATCTTTCCTGTGCCCCTTGCAGATGGTAGACCAGAGAGGAGCGTTGTATATGCCCCATGTGTTTCGGGTACTCGACCGGATTCGTCCGGTCTATGAGTGGGCGTACAAGATTATTCTTTTTTTGTGCAAAATCCTGCTGATTGCGGACATTCTCATCACCACCATGGCGGTTGTGGGCCGCTATGTGTCGTTCATTCCAGACCCGGCGTGGAGTGAGCAGGTGGTGCTGACCCTGATGGTGTATATGGCGGTGCTCTCGGCGACGCTGGCCATCCGCAAGGGCAATCACATCCGCCTGACTGCCTTTGACAACCGCCTGCCCCCGCGCCTGGTTCGTGTGCTGGACGTGGCAAGCGATATGGCGGTGTTGGTGCTGGGCGTCATCATGCTGGTGGAAGGCTGGAAGGTATGCACCTCGCCGCTGGCCACCTTTGGGCGCTATGAGTCCATGCCCTGGCTGAGCCGGTTCTGGATGTACTTCCCCATTCCCCTGGCCGGCGCCGGCATGATTATCTTTGAGATTGAGCAGGTTTATCTGCACATTCGGGCGTTTTTTGTAAAGGATGAGCCCCAGGAAATGGAGGTGCAAACACCGTGAGTCCCGATACATTCGCTGTTTTGGTTTTGCTGGGCAGTTTCTTCCTGCTCATCCTGCTGAGGGTGCCCATCGCCTACGCGGTTGGGCTTAGCACGGTTCTTTGTCTGGCGGTGCAGGGACAGGCCCTGGTCACCCTGCCCCAGCAAATGGTGCGCGGCATGTGGTCGTTTAGTCTGATGGCCGTGCCCTTCTTTATCACCATGGGGGTGCTGATGGGCTCAGGCGGCATAGGCGAGCGGCTGATAAAGCTGGCCGACTCGCTTGTGGGCTGGATGCGCGGCGGCATGGCCATGGTCAACGTGGTCGACAGTTACTTCTTCGGCGGCATCTCCGGCTCCGCCGCGGCGGACACCGCGAGCCTGGGCTCCATCATCATCCCCATGATGGTGGACCAGGGCTATGACGTGGACTTCTCCACCGCCATCACCATCACCTCTTCTGTGGAAGGGCTGCTGGTGCCGCCCAGCCATAACATGGTCATCTATGCCATGGCCGCCGGCGGCGTTTCGGTGGGCTCGCTGTTCCTGGCGGGCTACGTCCCCGGCGCCATTCTGGCCATCACCCTCATGGTGGGCTCCTATATCATCTCGGTGCGCCGCAACTATCCCCGCGGCTCGGCATTCAGCATCCGCAATGTACTCAAGCAGATTGTCTCATCCTTCTGGGCCATGGCCGCCATCCTCATCGTGGTGGTAGGCGTGGTGGGCGGTGTGTTCACCGCCACCGAGTCGGCCGCCATCGCGGTCATCTACAGCCTGATTGTCAGCGTATACGTCTACAAAGGGCTCAGTTGGAAGGGTGTATGGAAGGCCCTGGATGAATGCGTGGAAACGCTGTCCATCGTGCTCATCCTCATCTCCATCTCCACCGCCTTTGGCTACTGCCTGACCACCCTGCATGTGCCGGACCTGACGGCCAGGGCCTTGACCAGCCTGTCTGATAACCCCATTGTCATCGCGCTGCTAATTAACCTGGTGCTGTTGCTGCTGGGCTGCGTGATGGACATGGCGCCCATCATCCTCATCGCAACCCCGGTGCTGCTGCCCATCGCGCAGTCCATCGGCATACATCCCGTTCAATTTGGCATCATGCTCATCCTCAACTGCGGCATCGGTTTGCTGACACCACCTGTGGGCACGGTGCTGTTTATCGGCTCG
This sequence comes from uncultured Christensenella sp., assembly GCA_964345845.1. GTDB lineage: Bacteria > Bacillota > Clostridia > Christensenellales > Aristaeellaceae > UBA1038. The sequence continues at coordinate 21,634 of CAYFSN010000009.1, read as the reverse complement.
GCCATCGCCAAGCGGCCCATCGAGAAAATCGTCAAGGCAACGCTGCCGTTCTACCTGTGCATGATCGTGGCGCTGCTGCTGATTACGTTCATTCCCCAAATCAGCATGTGGCTGCCCAGCCTGTTTGCCAAGACGCCGCTGTAATCAGCGTGCTTCGTACCTACACACCATAGGAAGGAGACCCGCATGAATTTGCCCTATATCCCAACTGACTTAAAAGACAAAGTGGCCGTCGTCACCGGCGGCAGCGGCGTGCTGTGTTCTGAGATGGCACGCGCCCTGGCGCAAGCCGGTGCCAAAGTGGCCATCCTCAACCGCACGCTGGAAAAGGGCCAGGCCGTGGCCGATTCCATCGGCGAAAACGCCATCGCCATCGCGGCGGACGTGCTGGACCGGCAGGCGCTGGAAAACGCCCGCAAGCAAATCACCGAAAAATGGGGCCGGGTCTCCATCCTCATCAATGGTGCGGGCGGCAACAACCCCATGGCCACCACCGATGACGAGCAGCATGACCCCGAAAAGCAGGTCGCCAAGGACTTCTTCGGCCTGGACCCGGAGGGCATCCGCAAGGTGTTTGACCTGAACTTCCAGGGCACCTTGCTGCCCACCATGGTGTTCGCGCAGGACATGATGGGCATGCCCGGCGCCAACATCATCAATATTTCCTCCATGGCCTCCTACCAGCCTATGACCAAGGTGATGGCCTACGCAGCGGCGAAGGCCGCCGTCAACAACTTCACCAGCTGGCTGGCCACCTACTTTGCCAAGAGCGGCATTCGCGTCAACGCCATCGCCCCCGGCTTCTTTGCCACTGAACAGAACCGCACGCTGCTGTTTAACCAGGACGGCACCCCCACCGCCCGCACCGGGAAAATCCTCGCTGCTACCCCCATGGGCCGCTTTGGCGAGGCCAAGGAGCTGGTGGGCGCGCTGCTGTTCCTGGCAAGTGAGCAGGCGGCCGGCTTTGTCACGGGCATCGTCGTTCAGGTGGACGGCGGATTCATGGCCTACTCAGGCGTATAACACACAATAGAAAGGACCCTGCCATGCGTTATGACCTCATCACCGCCACCAGCATGGGTGTGCGCATCACGCCTGTGGAGCGGCAGCCCGTTGGCATCAACAACACCTTTGTTATGCAGGCCACCAGCGCGGAGAGCAATGTGCTGAATGTCTCCGCCTCCCTGGGGCTGAAGACCAAGGTGCTGTCCGCCTTTGTGAAAGGCAGCCCCGTTGCCACATTCATCAAGCGCGAACTGGGCAGGCGCTTCATCGCCTTTGAAGGCCCGGACATTGACCAGGGCGGCCCCTGGGGCTACCGGCACCAGTTCAACATCGCCGATGCCGGCTTTGGCGTGCGCGGGCCGCGCGTGCATAACGACCGCGCGGGCGAAGTGGGCCGGCTGCTGAGTGTGGAACACTTCGACCTGGACCGCATCTTTAAGGAAGACGGCGCCCGCATGATGCACTTCTCCGGCCTGTTCGCGGCATTGTCTCCGCAAACCGCGCAGTTTTGTCTGGCGCTGGCGGAGAAAGCCAAGGCGCACGGCACACGCATCAGCTTTGACCTAAACCACCGTGCCTCCTTCTGGAAGGGCCGCGAAGAGGAACTGCGGGACGCCTTCCACCGCATTGCGTCAGTGGCCGATGTGCTCATCGGCAACGAGGAAGACTATCAGCTGGCCCTTGGCATCAAGGGGCCAGACGCCGGCGGCGAAAACATTCTGGAGCAGACGGACGATTTCAAGGGTATGATTGCAGAGGCGCAAAAAGCCTACCCCAACGTGAAGGTATTCGCCACCACATTGCGCGAAGTGCTAAGCGCCAATGAACATCTGTGGGGGGCGTTGCTGTACAAGGACGGCCAGTGGCACTATGCCCCGCCCCGGGAAATCCAGGTGCTGGACCGCATTGGCGGCGGCGATGGGTTTGTGGGCGGCCTGCTGTACAGCCTGCTGAAGGACTGGGACGGCGAAAGGTGCGTGCAGTTCGCCTGGGCGACCGGCGCGCTGGCCACCACCATGCTGGAGGACTACGCCTACCCGGTGGATGAAGACCAGGTCTGGAGCGTGTGGGAAGGCAACGCCCGCGTGATGCGGTAAGCGCACGGCTTAGAATAGAAGGAGTGGAAGTATGAAGAAAGCGGATATTGGCCTGGTGGGTCTCGCCGTCATGGGCGAAAACCTGGTCATGAACATGGAAAGCAAGGGCTTCACCGTGGCGGTGTTTAACCGCACCGTAAGCAAGGTGAAGGACTTTGTGGAAGGGCGCGCGAAGGGGCTGAACATCATCGGCGCCTATAGCTTGGAAGAGTTTGTGAACGCCCTGGAAAAACCCCGGAAGATTATGCTGATGGTGAAGGCAGGCAAGCCGGTGGACGACTTCATCGAACTGCTGCTGCCCTTGCTTGACAAGGGTGACATCATCATCGACGGCGGCAATAGCCACTTCCCGGACACCACCCGCCGGGTGGAATACCTGGAGGGCAAGGGCCTCTTGTACATCGGCACCGGTGTTTCCGGCGGCGAGGAAGGCGCCCTCAAGGGCCCCAGCATCATGCCCGGCGGTTCGCCCGAGGCGTGGGAGGCGGTCAAGCCCATATTGCAGGCCATTTCCGCGAAGGTGGACGGCCAGCCCTGCTGTGACTGGGTTGGCGAAGGCGGCGCCGGCCACTTTGTCAAGATGGTGCACAACGGCATTGAGTACGGCGACATGCAGCTCATCGTGGAAGCCTACCTGCTGATGCGCGACCTGCTGCACATGACCCCGGACGAAATGTCCGAAGTATTTGCCCAGTGGAACCAGGGCGAGCTGGACAGCTACCTCATTGAGATTACCGCCGACATCCTCAAAACCAAGGACGAGGACGGCAGCCCGCTGGTGGACAAGATTCTGGACACCGCAGGCCAGAAAGGCACCGGCAAGTGGACGGCGGTCTCCGCGCTGGATGAAGGCGTGCCGCTGACGCTGATTGCGGAGGCCGTATTCGCCCGCTATCTGTCGGCCGACAAGGACGGCCGGGTGCGCGCGCAGGATGTGCTGCCAAGCCTGAAGCCCGCCTTTGACGGCGACAAGAAGGCCTTCGTGGAACTGATTCGGCAGGCGCTGTACGCCAGCAAAATCATCAGTTACACCCAGGGCTACCTGCTGATGGCGGCCGCCGGGGAAACCCACGGCTGGCACTTAAACTTTGGCGGCATCGCGCTGATGTGGCGCGGCGGCTGCATCATTCGCAGTGCGTTCCTGGGCAAAATCAAGGAAGCCTTTGATACCAACCCCGAACTGGAAAACCTGCTGCTGGCGCCCTACTTCACCCAGGCCATCGACAGCGCGCTGGCCGCCTGGCGCAAGGTGTGCGCTACCGCGCTCAGCCAGGGCATCCCCCTGCCGGCCATGACCAGCGCATTGAGCTACTATGACGGCCTGCGGGCTGGCCGCAGCGGCGCCAACCTGCTGCAGGCGCAGCGCGACTACTTTGGCGCCCATACCTACGAGCGGGTGGACAAGCCGCGGGGCGAATTCTTCCACACCAACTGGACCGGCGAGGGCGGCGATACCGCCAGCGGTGTATACAATGCCTGAGCACCTGAAACTCATTGAGGGCGCCTTCCGGGCGGACAGCCCGGAAGGGCTCAGCGAACAGCAAATCAAAGAGGCGCTGCTCAACGCACTGGCCCCCATCAAGCCGCAGCTGAAAAAGGTGTTGCTGCTGCCGCCTGACTATACCAGGCTGCACGCCAATGCCGGCCTCATCACCCGGATACTTTATGAGGCGCTTTCGTCTAATTGCCATGTGGACATCATGCCGGCGCTGGGCACCCATGTGCCCGTCAGCCAGGCGGAATGGGCGCAGATGTTTGCCCCTATCCCCTACGCGCGCATGCTGGAGCACAACTGGCGCACCGAAGTGGAGCAAATCGGCACCGTGCCGGCGGAGTTTGTCACGTCCATCTCAGAAGGATTGATGAACGAACCCGTGCCGGTGGAGGTGAACCGCCGCCTGCTGGACACATCCTACGACCTCATCCTGTCCATCGGCCAGGTGGTGCCCCACGAGGTGGTGGGCATGGCCAACCAATCCAAGAACGTGTTCGTGGGCTGCGGCGGCTCCAAGATGATTAACGCCTCCCACATGCTGGGGGCGCTGTACGGCATGGAGCGCATCATGGGCAAGGATAAAACCCCCGTGCGCGACGTGCTGGACTACGCAAGCGACCACTTCATCCAGGACATGCCGCTGCAGTACATCCTCACCGTCACGGACGCCCCCGGCGGCCATGTCCGCACCCACGGTCTGTTTATCGGCCGAGAACGCACCTGGTTTGAGCAGGCGGCCGCCCTGGCGCGGGACATCAACATCACGGTGCTGGAGCAGCCGGTCAAGAAGGCTGTGGTGTACCTGGACGAGCAGGAGTGTAAAAGCACCTGGCTTGGCAACAAGGCCGTCTACCGCACCCGCATGGTCATCGCCGACGGCGGCGAGCTTATCATCCTGGCCCCGGGCGTGGACAAGTTCGGCGAAGACAAAGCCGTGGACCAACTGCTGCGCAAGTACGGCTACCGCGGGCGCGACTATGTGCTCAGCGCCGTCAACGAACACGACGACCTCAAGGGCAACCTGTCCGCCGCCGCCCACCTGATACACGGCAGCAGCGACGGCCGCTTCACCATCACCTATTGCACCCGCCACCTGACCAAAGAAGAGGTAGAGGGCGTGGGCTACAACTACAAGCCCTACGATGAAGCCATCCGCCACTACCCCAAAGACAGCCTGCAGCCAGGAGAAAACACCCTGGAAACCGGTGAAACAATTTATTACATTCCCAATCCCGCCCTGGGGCTGTGGATGGAGCGCAGCAAGGTGCAAAGTTAACACACAAACGCAAAAACCGGGCATCCGTCGTTGGCGGATGCCCGGTTTTCTGTTGCGCTACTTGCGGGCCAATTTGGACGCCGCGGCGGTATCCAAGTACAGTTTAGCCGATGGGTGGCGCCTGAGCACACTGGCGGGGCAGCCCTCTTCAATGGGCTCCTCCAGCATGCACCGGGCGGCGGCCGCCTTGTTCTCACCAGGCACGGTGCAGATGATATGCCGGGCCTTCATCAGCGCCGGAATGGTCAGCGTGATGGCGTGGGTAGGTACCTCCTCCAGGGTGGGGAAGTTGCCCTCATTCACCTGCTGCATGCGGCAGGCATGGTCCAGCTCCACTTCCTTTACCATGTCCGGGTCATCAAAGAAGGCATTGCCGGGGTCATTAAAGGCGATGTGCGCGTTTTCGCCGATGCCCATGAAGCACAAATCCACATCCCGGTCAGCCAGCAGGCGGGCGTAGGCCTGCGCGTCATTGGCCTGAATGCCCATGAAGTGCACCTGCCCCAACGGCAATTTGCCAAACAACCTGTCCTGCAAAAAGCGGGAGAACTGCCGCGGGTCCTCCTGGGGCAGGCCAATGTAGTTGTCCATGTGAAAGGCGTTCACACGTCCCCAGTCCACGTCCTGTGCTTCCACAAGCGCCTGCATCATCTCTGCCTGGGAAGGCGCCGCGGCAAACACCACGTTGACCGTGTCCTTTTGCGCAAGCAGTTCCTTTAACAGCCGGATGCCTTCCTTGGCCGCAGCCTGCCCCATGGCGGCCCGGTCCGGGGCGACCTGTACCTGCAATGCATCTACAGAAAAGGTTGTCATCGTTGTACCTCCTTCATGTCGATGGTTTGTTTCTGCTGGGAAGAGCGATAGATAGACAGAATAATCTCCAGCGGCAGCCGGCCGCCGCGCACGTCCTGCAACAGTTTTTCGCCGTGCAGGATGGCATTGACAAAGTTGGTGAAGTGGCGCGTGTGCCCCGCGTAGGAAATGGCAAGCGGGTCGCTGGCGCCCACGTTCATTGCCTGGTTGCCCACCGGCAGATTGCATGGCATGTCCACATCCCATTTCAGGATGGAATCCTCCTCCAGCACCACGCTGCCCTTGTCGCCGCAGATTTCGATGCGGCGGGGGTAGCCTGGGTTGCACGTGGTAGAGCCTTCGATGGTGCCCAGCGCCCCGCCTTCAAACTCCAGGATGGCCACGGCCATGTCCTCCACTTCGATGTCGTGGGTCAGCGTTCTGGCGTACGCGGTCAGGCTGACGGGCGCCCCCATCAGGTAGCGGAAGATGTCCACGCCATGAATGCCCTGGTTCATCAGCGCCCCGCCGCCGTCCAGCGCCCACGTTCCCCGCCACGCGCCGGAGGCATAGTAGGCGGCACTGCGCCAGTACTTCATCTGCAGGCTGCCGCTGGTGAGCCGCCCAAGTGCCCCGGCGTCGATGGCGCGCTTGATTTCCTCCACCGCGGGGGAAGTGCGGTACTGGGAGATGACGCCCACCACAACGTTGCCGCTGTCGACAGTGGCAATGAGCTCATCGGCCTCTCTGAGGGTCAGGCTCATGGGCTTTTCAACCAACACATGCTTGCCCGCTTGGATGGCCTGGATGGCCTGCGCGGTGTGAAGCCCGCTTGGTGTGCACAGCGCCACGGCATCCACATCCGGTGAGGCAAGCAGCGCCTCATAACTGGTGAAAGCCTCAATGCCATAGCGCTGCGCGAAGCGGTTGGCGCTTTCGCTGCTTCTGCTGTAGCAGGCAGTCAGTTCTGCATTCGGTGTATCATGGATGGCCTTTGCGTGCATGTCGGCGATGCCGCCGCAGCCAATGATGGCGATTCGTACCGTCTTCATCCGCTTGTCTCCTTGCTATTGTGATATGCCGCGCTTTGGAGATTGTCCCTTTGCGCGGCACCATGGTGTTCGCTATGCCTCATCGTCCTCGTATTCCATCATTTCCACGATGATGCCCTCAGCCGTGCGAAAAAAGCCTACCACATGCCCGGCCACCGACGCAAAGGGCGGTATCAGCACCTCCAGGCCTTCCGCCTCTTTTTGGATGTCATCCACCCGCCACGCTACGTGCGTGGCATTTTTCAGCACGTCGGGCACGGGGCTGTCCGGCTCGTAGCGCAGCCATTCCACCCGGAAGGGATGTTGGTGCGGGTCTGTCACCCACACCTTGGTTTTCTGCACATAGCGCTCGTTGGGTTGCGGCGCCAAAGTGGCGATGCCTATGTGGTCAAATACGCGCATACACGCTCCTATGCCTTCTGCTGGTTTTTCTTTCTGCTGCGAAGCAGCTTCTTTACAAAGCCCAGCTGCGGCAGCACCAGCGCCAGAATGAACAGAATGAAGAAGATGCTGATGGGCCGGCTGAAGAAGGGCGCGATGCTGCCGTTATGCAGTATCAGCGCGCGGCGCAGGTTTTCATCCGCCATGTTGCCCAGTATGACCCCCAGCAGGAACGGCGCGGATGGATACTTCATGTAGCTTAGCGCGACCCCCAGCATACCAAAGAAGAACATTAGCTTGACGTCAAAAATGCGGTTGTTGACCACAAACGCGCCGATGACACAGCAGATGAAGATGGCCGGCATCAAGATGCGCTGGTCCACCTGCAATATGCGCACCGTCAGCCGGGACATGTTGGAGGCGATGAGCCACATCAGGATGGACGCGACCACCATGAACACCACCACGTAATACAAAAACTCCGGCGTGTCGGTCATCAGCAGCGGGCCCGGCCGGTAGCCGTGCATCCAGAACGCTGCCAGCAGTACGGCCGCCGGGGCGCTGCCGGGAATGGCCAGCGACAGCACCGGGATGATGGCACCGCCCACAGCCGCGTTGTTGCCCGTTTCCGAGGAAACCACACCATCAATGCAGCCCTTGCCGTACATTTCCGGGTTTTTTGAAGACTTTTTCTGCGCCCAGTAACTCAGCCAGCCGCCGGTGTCCTCTCCCACGCCGGGGATGGTGCCCATGACAGCGCCCAGCATGCTGGAACGCAGCACGTTAAACCAATTGCGCTTCATGATGCTAAAGCCTTCGCGGATGCTGTATTTCTGCGTGGTGACCAGCTCCCGCTTGATGGCGGAAAAGGAATTGACAATTTCCGGGAAGCCAAACAACCCAATCATCACCGGCAGCAGGGAGATGCCGCCGGTCAGGTCCATGTTGCCGAAGGTAAAGCGGGCGAAGGAACCCACGGTATCACGCCCCACCTGGGACACCAACAAGCCGATAAAGCCGGATATCCACCCCTTGATGGGGCGCCCGCCGCCTGTCAGGTTGCCGCAAATGACCACGCCAAACACCGCCAGCAGGAACATCTCGTGGGAGTTGAACTTCAGCGCGGCGCTGGTCAACAGCGGTGTGAACAAAATGAGGTACACCACACTTAGCATGGTGCCGGAGAAGGACGACGCATTGGCCACGAATATGGCCAGCCCGCCCTTGCCCCTGCGTGCCAGGGGGTGCCCGTCCACCGCCGTCGCGGCGGACGCGGGGGTACCCGGAATGTTGAGGAGTATGGCCGACTGGCAACCGCCCGAAATGGAGCCGATGTAAACGCCTATCAGCACCATGACGGCCAAAGGCCCGTCAAAGGCATAGGTTAGCCCTGTCAGCAGGGCGACGGCCATGGTGGCCGTCAGCCCGGGCAGCATGCCAAACAGCAACCCCAACAGTACTGACAGGAAAAGTGCTGCAAAACCAAAGGGAGAAAGAACAATAGAGAACGCTTGAGCCAAGTACTGTGCTACCATAAACACCCTTCCTTTCTACGGCATGGGCACTGCGAAAGCAAACTGGAAAAGGCCTACAATGCCTGCTACACAAAGCGCCGCGATGAGCACCATTTTGAGCGCTGTCTTCAGCGTGCCATCATAGCGGACAAACACCAGCACCGCCGCCAGCGGCAGGAATGAAGCCAGCCAGAACGGCATGCGGCCCAACAGCACAAAGACATAAACGGCGAATATCGCAAGGCCCACAATGGCCCGGTGCACGGTGTTGCTGCGCACCGTCTGTCCAAAGGCTATGCCCAGGCGCTTGACGAAGTTCTGCACGTTGTCGTACGCCAGCGACTCCTTTAGCAGACGCAGCGCCATAATCAGCAAGCCAGAGGCAATGAGCACCGGCATGAACCCGGCGGATTCGTAAAACGTAACCCGCTGACGCTTCCAGTAGCCAATGCTGGTGATGATGACGCCCACAGACACCAAAATGAGAATGATGGATGTGATGAAGTCAAGGTGCGCCCGCTTGGCATCATCCTCTACTTCGATGCCCAGCGCGTCCCGCTTTTCATCGGCCGGTTCCGCGGGGGTTTGCTCCAAATCAAGGACGGGGTTTTTCTCCGGGGCCATGCAGCTCATCCTTTCAAAATGGGCGGTGCGGCGCGGCCCAGGGCCGCGCCGCACCGCCCGGCAGTTGCAGGTAAGTGGGTGTATTACGGACGCGGGATGTTGAACTCCTCGGGGGATTTTTCCGCCGCGCCGTTGTCGTAGAGAATCCAGGTGACCTTGGAGGCCGTGGTGTCGCGCAGTGCGTTGGAGTCGGCCATGTTGAGGGCCTCCAGGATGACGCCCTTTTCGTTGGCGAAGTTCTTGGCGGCTTCGGTCTCCGTCGCCTTCAGGTAGGCCGCTTCCAGCGCCTGCTTGGCTTCCTCGGGGATGTCCGCGGGGAACATCAGGCCAAAGGCATCGCCCAGGGGCAGCGCCGCCTCAACTTCAGGCAGGAAGTTCTTAATGGAGGGGATGGTGTAGTCCAGGCCTTCAAAGGTCAGGTCTTCCTTGGTGAGTGCCGCCAGCGCAATCAGGTCACCAGAGCGCAGCAGGTCAATCATCTCGTTGGACAGCTGGGGCGTAAAGGCAACTTCGCCCGCCAGGGTCGCGGTAACAGCCGCCGCGCCGCCCGTGTAGGCAATGTGCTTGTAGTTGCCGAACACCGGGTCAGCGGACTTCAGCACTTCCATGTTCACATAACCTGTGGAGCCCACGCCGGCGGTGCCGCCGGTGATTTCGCCGGGCTTGTCTTTCAGGGCGTTGTACAGGTCTTCAAAGGTCTTGTAAGGGCTGTCCTTTTGCACAGCGATGATGCCGGGTACGTAGTAGGCCGCCAGGAAATCCCAGTCATAGGGGGTCCAGTCGGCCAGCCCCAGCACGCCGTGGCTGTAGGGGGTGGCGTTGGCAATGAGGGTGTAGCCATCATGCGGCGCCAGGTTCGCGTCATTCATGCCGATGGTGCCGGTTGCACCAGGTGTGTTCACCACGGAAATCTTGACGTCCATGGTTTGTTCCATATCGGCGGCCAGCAGGCGGCCAATCAGGTCAGAAGAGCCGCCGGCATTCCACGGCACAATCAGGGTGATGCCTTTGGTGGGGTAAGCGGCGGCCAGTGCCGGCAGCGCGACCATCGACAAAACGAGCAGGATAGCGAAGAATCTCCTCATGGGGTGTCCTCCTTTTAATGTTTACGCAGCTTTGTCTGCATATGTTGCAGTTATCATACTATGAGCAAACACGCCCACGCAACTGAGAAATCAGATGGCTGGGCGAAGACAGGTTTGTATTGCGGTCACATGGATTTTGTGGTATGTTTTAGTTTGTTGTACCCATCATATACTCGCAGGCTGAATCAGTTTTTCCGGCGCCATGGCATAGCTTTTTAGCAGTGTTTGCAGCGCTTGCTTGCCGCCCGCTCCGGTGCTTGCGTATATTTTTCTCAGGCGGTAGTTCACCGTGCCCAGGGACAGATAGCGTTCCTGCGCGATGCGCTCCACGCTGAGGCCGCGCAGCACATCCCCCAGTATGAGAATGTCGGTCGCGTCGCTTGCCAGCAGGCACTGCTCGAGCGCTTGCAGCGCTTCAAACGCGGGGTCACCACCCTCAGCGGGAGCATGCTCAGCAGGTGTTACCATGCTACGTTCCCCTGTATCGGCAAAGTTGGCGGTGCTTTGGCGGACAATCAGCGCGCAGGGCAGCGTAATCTGCATGCGGTCCGCCCCTGGATGCATCAGCAGATACCGCCAAATATCGGCGGCCATGCGACCCATCTGCGCGTAATCAAGGGTGGTTGTGGTCAGCGATGGCTGTATGGCGCGGCCCACCAGGTAGTCGCCCGAGCCGGCCACGAACAGGTCCTGCGGTACGCGAATGCCCATGGCCGCCGCCCGCGCAATCAGCGCCACCGCCACCAGATCATTGACACAGACGGCGCCGTCATAGCGATGAGCCGATTGCAGGAAACGGTCAACACAATCCTGGATACCGCCATCTCCGGAAAACACGTCGCCTTCATCGGCCGGCACATGGTGCGCGGCGCACGCCTGCAAAAAGTATTGACTGCGGAGCCTGTCGTTGATATCATCAGAGCGATTGCCCACACTGGCCAGCCGGGTGCGGCCCGCGCGTTTGAAGTACTGCACCTGGCGGTCCAGCAGCGCGCCGCGGTTGAGCGTGGGGCCGGAGTAGGGCTCTTGAAAAGCGTCTGCGGCAACGCCCACCAAAATGGGCTTGATGCCCTGCTCGCTCAGGCGCTGTGCGCTGCGGTGTGTCCAGTCACCCGAAGCACTGATAACAACTGCCGCGTGAACGCCGGGTTTTGACACAATGGCGTCCACATCGCTTTGCAGGTTCAGGCTTAGCCCGCGCAGCTGGGCAGCGTCGCGCAGGCCATGCAGGCTGCGCAAGTACAGCGCCGCATGCCTGCACGAAGGCTCTATCAACACTTGGATTTCTTGCTCTTTCATGTTGTCCTCGCGGCCATTGTAGCATGGCCTGCGCACACGGACAAGCAACCGCAAGCACGACCAATGCAAAGGAGAAACCATGCGATACGGATATGCCACTGGCTTCGCAACCGACTTGAAGGACCGGGTGGATGACGCTTTGCTTGGGCGCATTCAGCAGGCAGGATACGACTTTGTGGAGTTTCCTTTGATGATGCTGGCCACCCAAAGCCTGGATGAGTGCAAGCGCGTTGCGGGCATGCTCAGCGACCTGAACCTGGGCGCTGACAGCTGCTGCAACATGTTCCCGGGCTCTATCCGCTTAACGGGGCCTGCCCGCGATTGGCAAGCGGCGCAGGAATACCTGGATGGCGCCTTTGAGCGCATGGCGCTGCTGGGCACCAAAAAACTGGTCTTTGGCAGTTCGGGCGCACGCAATTTGCCTGCGGGTGTGGACAAAGAAGAAGGCTACCGACAGGTTTCCGCGCTGGTGGCGGAGATTGTGGTGCCGTTTCTGGAACAGTACGATATGGTGTTGGCGATGGAGCCTATCGGCCACTATGAAGCCAACTTTATCAATACTTTGGAGGATGGCATTCGCGTGGTACAGGCGGTCAACCATCCCCGGGTGAGACTGTTGGCCGACAGCGTGCACATGCTGTACGAGCATGAAGACGCTGACCATCTGCTGCGCTACGCGGACCAGCTTGAACACGTACACATCTGCGAAGCGGACAGGGTATTACCAAGCGGGGAAATCAGCCCCGGCCTGCAGAACATCCTGACCACCCTGCGGTCAACCGGCTATGACAAGACCCTCAGCTTTGAACCCATGCCGCACAACATGCAACAGATGATTTCTGCCCTGAACAATGTAAAACGCGTCCTGGAAGGCTAACACTGCCACCAAAGCGAAGACGCCCGGTGTATGTGCCGGGTGTCTTTTTCGTGTCAGCTGCATGCCCACCGTGAACCGCAATTTCTGCAAACTTTTGGCAAATATTTGCAATGAAACTGGCAGGTATGTTAGTATACTGGCAATAAGACACAATCCGTATTAGCAACTACAGACAGCGGCAGCGACTCAGTTTGTTTTCCGTTGAACCAGTTAAATATCAGAGGGGTTTGCGCCCAGAGGTTCGTTTTGTGAAGGCAATTATCAGCAGCGGGCAAATACCAAGGAACATGGTCAATGCGGACTATGAGTTCCATCACTACCGTACGTCCTTTCAGACGGTACCGCTGCATTTTCATGACTTCTATGAAATCTACTTTTTGCTTTCCGACAGCGCCACCTACCTGGTCAACGGTCGCTACTATCAACTAACAAAAGGCGACATATTGCTTATCAGCCCGCAGGAAATGCACTCAGTCGTCCGGGCGGGAAGCACCAATGGCTTGTACGAGCGGGTGGACTTGTACATCAGGCCAGCTTTTTTCGCCCAACACAGCCGGGAGGACGCCAATCTACAGCTCTGTTTTGAGCGCTGCAACACATTGCCCACGGGCAACCTGCTAAGGCCAAAGCCAGCGCTGGCCGAGGCCATCACCAGCCTGCTTGCAGACATGCACCACCAGGCGGACAGCCAGGACTTCGGCGCTTCCCTGCTGCACGAAATACTGCCTTTGCGGTTGTTGGTGTATCTGAATCAAGCCAGCCTGGACTGCCGGACAGACTTACAGACAGCATGCCTGAGGCGCTGCAACAGCCCCGTAGATGCGCTGATTGCCCACATCGAAAGCCACCTGGGGGAGCCGCTTTCGCTTGAGTCGTTGGCGGAACGCGCACACATCAGCAAGTATCACTTGGTGCGCCTCTTCCGTGAACAAACGGGACTTACCCCCATTCAGTACGTACGCTACCGCAGGCTGCTGCGGGCACGCTCGCTGCTTCAGGAAAATAAAAGCGTCACGGCTGTATGCCAGGAGTGCGGCTTCTCTGACTACAGCAACTTCATTCGGGCGTTCAAGGCACAGTTTGGCCTGTCCCCCGGGCGCTATGCGCGCGAGGAAAGGGAGAAGCGCCCGCCGCGGTTTGAAACCCTGCTGTTGGCCAACTAACGCACCAGCCAGCACAGAACACCGAACATTGCCCTTGATTTCGTAGGAAGGAAAGGGTCATGAAATAAAGGGAGGTACAAACATGAAACGGTTACTAAGTCTGGTTCTGATGGTTGCCCTGTTGTTGGGCACATTCGGCGCCGCCGCTGTGGCAGAAGAACCACAGAAAATCACGGTAATGGGCCTGTCCTGGCAGATTACCAAGATTTTCATCGAAGAAGCTGCCGCGAAATTCATGGCAGATCACCCCGGCGTGGAGGTCGTCATCGAAACACTGCCCGACTACGCAACACTCCCCACCTACGCGGTGGACTGGGCCCGCGGTGACACCAATGTGGACATCATGATCATCGGGGATACCAACAACGCAGTACAGTTTGTCGCCAGAGACCTGCTGCTGGACTTTGACAAGGACCTGAACTTCTTCTCTGAAGAAGGCTTTGCCAAGGAAGACTTTGTTGGCGTTGGCATCAACGACGGCAACATCAACGAAGGCCAGTTCGGCGTTCCGCTGATTGTGGAAGCCTATGCCATGAACGTCAACAACGAGGCCATGAAGGAAGTGGGCTTGTGGGACGAGGCAACCGACAGCGCCGTCATTCCCCAGACCTGGGAAGACGTGTACGAGTACGCCAAGAAACTGCACAAAGAAGAAAACGGTAAAGTGGTCCGCCAGGGCGCGGTCATCCAGTGGGGCACCGGCTCTATCTTCGCCACGCTGATTGCCGCCAAGCAGGGCATGGACGGCACCATCTTTGACGAAAACGGCAATATGAGCTTTGAGTCCGAGAACTTCCGCAAAATGCTGGAAGTATGGCAGAAGGGCGCAAAGGAAGGCGTATTCTCCAAGGAAACCTATGCTGACAACATGGCTGGCCGCAATAGCTTCAAGGCGGGCATCACCGCCCTGCTGCTGGAAACCGGCGGCGCCTTCGCCGAAGCGAACGTAGCACTGGGTGAGGGCACCGCTTCCCTCAGCGCGTTCCCCGGCGGCGTGGACAACGGCTCCTACGGCTTCTCCGCCGTGGCCATCGTGCCGCGCGCGTCCAAATCCCCCAACCTGGCGGCGCAATTCATCAAAGAAGGCCTGCTGGGCGAGAATGCCCAGGTTGGCACCATGAACGTCTACGGCAAAATGCCGTCGCTGTTCCGCTACTTTGAACAGGCCGAGCAGAAGGACTGGCAGTTCCTGCAAGGCATCGCGAATAACTCGGTCGGCGTGCCCAAGTATAAGGGCGCGGCCCGCTTCAGCACTGACTTCGGCCCGGTGATTCAGTCTTACCTGGATGAGGCCATCACCCTAGACGAATGCATGCAGCAGCTGCAGGCCGTCATTGACAGCGTAGACAAGTCGCTGTTCTAAGTTGCTTTCGGGGGGCAGCTGGGCTGCCCCCCTTTCCCATGAACCAAGGGGGCTGCCGATGATAAATGCACACAGATACCGCCTGAGCAGGCGCGAGAGAATCAAGGGCAGGTGGGGCATGGCGTTCGTCATGCCGGCGTTTTTGCTATCCACGCTGTTTATGATCTATCCCTTGGTGTATTCGCTGTACATCAGTTTCACCGAGTACAACTTCGCCTTTGATCCTGCCCCCCGATACATCGGATTTCAGAACTACATCAAGGCGTTTCAGGATAAGGCGTTTCTTGACAGCATTCAGGTGACTGCCATCTTCTCTGTGGTGTATTTTATTTTGGTGATGGTGGGCGGCCTGGCGATGGCGCTGATGCTGTTTTACTATAAGGGGCGCACGGGCTTCTTCCGTTCGGCTTTCTTCCTGCCCATCGTGGTGCCGCTTTCCCTCAGCAGTTTCATTTTCAACTGGATGCTGCAGAAGAACTATGGCCTGGTGAACTATTTCCTGGCCGACATCCTGGGCATGGGACAATTTACCAATGAATGGTTGTCCACCAACCCCTGGGCCATGATCAGCATAGTTGTGGTATCCGTCTGGGCATCGGTAGGGTTTGAAACCATCTTGTTTTTAAACGGGTTACAGGCCCTGCCCAACGACATGCTGGAGGCTGGCATCGTAGATGGCTCAAGGGGCTTTAAGACGCTGTTTCACATCATTTTGCCCAACCTGAAGGAAACCTTTGTGGTCACAGGCATCTGGGCCATATTGCAGGCGCTGAAAGTGTTCATTGTGCCATCACTGGTGACATGGGGCGGGCCAGGTACAGCCACCACAGTCATGTACATGTACATATACAGACAGGCATTTACGTACCTGGACATGGGCTACGGCGCGGCGCTTGGCTTTATCATGAGCTTGATTATTATGGCGCTTTCACTGCTGAACATGCAGCTCAGCCGGCGTTAGGAGGAGCATATGATAACACTTAGAAAAAGGCGCCTTCGCGTGAAACCCGGACAACTGCTGCTGTTTGTTGTGATGAGTTTGCTGGCCTTTGTCATGCTGGTTCCCATCCTGCTTGCTCTGTTTAACTCTATCAAGTTGGAGAACCAAATCCTATCGGCCGACATGACCTTCTTTCCCCGCTCCATTCACTTTGACAACTACAACTACATTTTTGAGCGTTCCGCCAAGTACGGTGCCTACTTTAAAAACAGCCTGGTGGTCACACTGACCTCCGTGCTGCTGACGCTGGTGTTTTGCGCGCTGGGCGGCTATGCTTTCGCAAAGCTGCCCTTCAGGGGCCGGGGCGCGCTGCTGGGCATCATTCTGTTCATGATGACCTTTCCCCTGGCCATCATGCTGATTCCCATCTACATCATGGAGTACAACCTGAAGCTCATCAACACCAATGCCGGCCTCATCCTGCCCATTGTGGCGACGGTGGTGCCCTTCTGCCTGTTTATCATGCGCGGGGTGTTCCTGGATATCCCGGATGAACTGGAGGAGGCCGCCACCATTGACGGCTGTGGGGTCTTCCAGACATGGCTGCGCATCATGCTGCCTGCCGCCCAGGGCGGCCTGGCGATTGTCGCCATCATATCTTTTTACAATGTATGGGGCGAATACATGCTGTCCAAAACCTTGGTTACCAAGGAAAGCGCCATGACCATCTCCGTGGGCGTCACCCTGTTAAAGGGCGAGGGCGGCTGGCAGTTTGGCGTGCTGGGCGCCGTGGTCACGCTGGCCATGCTGCCGCCCATCATCATGTTCATGATTTTTCAGCGCCAGCTTGTCAGCGGTGTGATGAGCGGCGCCATCAAGGGATAAACGTATAAAAGGAGTAATGTATGTCCGCTGCAACCATTGACCTGTATCTAAACAAGGTAACCGCGCATCTGGAGCGCATCAGGCAGGAGGAAACCGACAACATCCTCAAGGCGGCTCAGGTAATGGCCGACCACATCAAGCGTGACGAGGTGGTGCATATCTATGGGCCGGGCGGGCACTCCGGCGTGGCGGCCATGGAGATTTTCTCCAGGGCTGGCGGCCTGGCCTGCATCAACGCCATTTTGGATGGCGGCACGCTGTTGACCAATGGCGGCGACCGCTCCATGCGGGTGGAACGTCTGCCCGGCTTTGGCCGCATCATCATGGATACGTACGGCGTAAAGGAAGGCGACCTGCTCATCCTGGTGAACGCATATGGCATCAACGCTGCGTTGATAGACTCGGCACTGCGCGCCAAGGAACTGGGCGCCACCATTATTGGGGTCAGTTCCCGCGAACACGCCAACAATACGCCGCCGGAGCACCCCGCCCGCCACCCCACCAAGAAGAACCTGCACGACATTGTTGACTATCACATCGACACCAAGGTGCCGGTGGGCGATGCGCTGATGACGCTGGAGGGGGTGCCGCAGGATACGGGCGCCATTTCCTCGTTCGCCAGCGGCTTTGCGCTGCACGCGCTGGAACTGGCCACCATAGAACTGCTGGTGAAAGAAGGCATCGAGCCGCCGGTGTGGCGCAGCGGAAACGCCACCGGCGGAGATGAGTGGAACCGCCAGTTCCATCAGCGATACAGAGGGCGGGTGGCCTTCCTTTGAGCGATACAACCGCATCCATTGGCCTGGTTTGCGGCGTTGCCCAGCGGGCCATTACCCCGCGGACGCCGGTTCACTTAATGGGGTACGCCGCCAGGTGGGACAAACCCGCAACCAGCGATGTGCATGATGACCTGTACGCAAAAGCACTGTATCTGCAAAGCGGGAAAACGAGCCTGCTGCTCATCAGTTTAGACCTGTGCGAGTTGGCGGGCGCCGAAAGCCTGCAGGCGGATATCAGAGCGGCCACGCAGGTGCAGCACGTGCTCATCTCGGTAACCCACACGCACTCCGGTCCCTATACCTGCCCAACAGCCGCACTGCCAGACGCTGTAAACCCGGATTGGCTCGTCTGGATGCGCACCCAAGTGCTGGCAGCGGCTGAGGAAGCCGCCGCAAATACGTTCCCGGCCAAATTTGGTGCTGCGCAGGCAATGGTATCCGAAGTAGGCAAGAACCGCCGCGCCGGTCACACGGTGACAGACCCTGCCCTGACTGTGGCAACGGTAACCGACGAACACAACACCGTGCGGGCCCTCCTCATCAACTATGCCTGCCACAGCACCGTGCTGGACGGCAACAACTTCAAAATCTCCGCCGACTATCCTGGCTTTCTGTACACGTTCCTTAGCGAGCGCTATCCAGACGCCCAGGTCATGTTTACCAACGGTGCCGCCGGCGACATCAACATCGGCTATTCCAGCGATGCCAGTGCCCTGGGGGAAGCCATGGCCTTCCGCAGCTTTGACAAGGCAAAGGAAGTGGCGGAAACATTGGGCAGTAAGGCCCTTGGCTTGCTTGGTCAAATGTCCCTAACAGGGGATACTCCCCTGGCGGTGCTGCCCGTGCCTGTGCGGCTGCCGCTGCGCGAAAACAGGCCTGAGCCCCTGCAACTAAAAAGCATGGCGGATGAAGAGGCGGCGCGCGCCCAAAGCGCTCCCACGCCGCAGGAGCGTCGGGCAGCGGCCATTCGCGGCATCTACCACCTAAGCCTGCTTGACAGCCTGGCGCTCGCCGGAGATGGAGATGTCTGCATGGCAAACTCTTTGCTGATTCGCTTGGGCAACCTGGTGCTCATCACCACACCGTCTGAGCTGTTCTGCGAAGTGGGCCTCGCCGTCAAGGCGCTGCTGCCCGCGGGTTTCATGGGTGCCGTCATTGGCTATGCGGGCGGCTACGTTGGCTACCTGCCCACGGAAGCCGCCATGGCGCAGGGAGGATATGAGGCTGAAGTCTCGCCATTTGCCCCGCACGCGGCCACGGTGTGGGTGGATGCCATCAAGTCGGCAATAGCCTCAACTGGCTTGCTGTAATCATCTGAGCAACACAAAAGGGGATTCGCGCGCGAATCCCCTTTTGTGTTGCCCTAATAGGCTTTACCGCATCATCAGCAGCTCCACATGGCGGCCGATGTGTTTATCAAGCAAGGCGGCGTAGTCGTCCTGGTAGCGGTCCAGCAGGTCGTACAGGCGTCCGCGGTAGGTAGTACCGCCGTCCGGGTTTTTGTGGGTCAGGATGAGCCCGTAGGTGATGTGCAGCAGCTGGCGGGCATCGTCGTGGTTCATGAGTTCGGGCAACTGCAGGTCGCTGAGGGTGCTGATGTCCGGAATGCGGCTGAGGTCGGCGCCCACGTGATAGTATTTGGCGGCTTCGGAGAAATTGTCCAGCGCGAACTGGTGCAGCTCGCGGTAGAAGGACGGGTCTTTCATGGCCACCAGGCGCACGGCCTCCAGCCAGTTGGTGCCGGCGGTCTTCAGGTGGAACACACCGTCCAGCAGCCGGCCCACCAGGGGGAACACCTTAAACTTGTCCGAGCCCGAGTGCACGCTGACCTTGTAGCCAAAGTGTTTGGCGATGGCGGCGTGCACCTTCAGCTCGGCGTCAAACTGCTCCAGGTCGCCGATGTAGTCAATGCCCTTTTGAAACTCGCCGCAAAAGCGCGGCGCCAGCGACTGAAACTTGACGCCATGGCGGGTGAGCTGGTCGGCTACAAAGTAGTGCTGCAGCGGCGTGGTGGGCGTCATGGTTTCATCGATAGAGATTTCAAAGTCCACGTCCTTGCCCTTGATGTAGCGGTCGTAGATGTCGCGCATGAAGGAAAGGGCGTCGCCGTAGATGAGCACCGTGCGCATCAGGTCCGTCCGGCTGAAGCGCAGCGTGATGCCCTCGGCCACTTTGATGTCCTTGTCCAGGTACAGTGCTTCCAGGGCTTCGTCCGCGGTATAGTGCTGCTGCAGTTCGTCCAGCGTATAGTCCGCCGCATCGCCGCGGATGTGCTCGCTGCAGTCCAGCGTAATCATGCTGTAGCCGCAGCCCAGCGCGTACTCGATTTCTTCCGGCTTTTTCAGGTGGTCGCCATCGGCGCCAAAGCCTGTTTCATAGCCTGCCTTAAACACCGCGAAGGTGGCGCAGTCAAGCACATCCTCATACGTGCGTTGGGTGAGGGTCAGTTCGCGGATGGACTGCTGCGCCAGGATGGGGAACACCTGGGGATAGCGCTTGAACACCCGCAGGTGGCCCGCGGTGGCGGTGCCCAGGCGGTCCCCCACGCCGATGGAGCAGTTGCCGGAGATGCCGGCCCGCGGCGCTGTAAACGGAAAGAGCGCGCGCAGCTGCTGTGCGTTATGGTGGTTTAGTTCGCCGACAAGGCAGGGCATGCCACCCTCGGTTTTTTCTTCGCCTTCAAACCCGGGGTTGGGTCCAATGACCACCAGGCGGTCGCCGTCCTTGGTGGGCGCCATGAAGATGGTGCTGTCCTCCAGTGCCTTGACCGACGCGCGATGGGGCTCGAAGCCGCAGAACATGTTGTGCTGACTCATGTCATTCCTCCACTTGAAACCCGAAATACTTGCGGGTGTTGTTGTAGCTGATGTCCTCTACCATTTTACCCAGATAGGCCATGTTCGCCGGGTATTCGCCGTTATCCACCCAGGTGCCCATCAGGTCGCACAGCACACGCCGGAAGTATTCGTGCCGGGTGTAGCTGAGGAAGCTGCGCGAGTCGGTCAGCATGCCGACAAACGCGCCCAGGGCGGAGAAGTTGGCCAGGCCGGTGATTTGCTCCTGCATGCCGGTTTTGGTGTCGTTAAACCACCAGGCGCTGCCGTGCTGCACCTTGCCGGGCGTGGAGCCATCCTGGAAGCAGCCGATGATGCTGCCAATCTGCGCGTTGTCGGTAGGGTTCAGCGAATAGATGATGGTCTTGGGCAGGCCGCCTTCGTCCGTCATTTGCCCAAGCAGTGCCCCCAGGCGCGCGCCGCTGTCAGCCGCGCCCCAGATGGCGTCAAAGCCGGTATCCGCCCCCAGCGTTTGAAAGGCGGCGGGGTTATTGTTGCGCACAGCGCCATAGTGCAGCTGCATTACCACGCCGTGCTGGCGGTACTGGGCGGCCAGGAAGCACAGGATGTCGGTCTTGAAGGCGTCCGATTCCTGTCTGGTCAGCGGTTCCCCCGCCAGGGCCTTGATGAGAACGGTATCCGTATCCACCCCGGTTTCATACATGATGTAGTCCAGCCCGTGGTCACTGGCCAAGCACCCCTGCGATACAAAGTAAGCCAATCTGCTTTGCAGGGCAGCCTTCAGGCTGTCCATGCTGGTGATGGCGGTATCCGCTGCCTGCGACAGTTTCTCCAGGTATTCCGCAAAGCCCGGCTTGTCGATGTTCATGGCTTTGTCCGGGCGAAACGCCGGCAGTACCCGTACACCCAGGTTTTGACGCCAGCGCAGGTCGTCAATGGGGTCGTCGGTGGTGCAGATGACCTTGACGTTTGATTGCTTGATAATCTGCCGCACGGACAGCTTGGGCAGCATGGCGTTGGCCTTGTCCCAGATGGCTTCGGCGGTGTCGGCGTTTAGGGGTTCGTGGATGCCAAAGTACCGCTGCAGTTCCAGGTGCGTCCAGTGGTACAGCGGGTTGCCCATCAGCATGGGCAGAATCTCCGCCCATTTCTGGAACTTCTCCCAGCCGGTGGTGGACGTACCGGTGCTGTATGCCTCCGCCCCCCCGCACG
>CAYFSN010000008.1:0-42503 GCA_964345845.1 uncultured Christensenella sp. | reverse complement strand
CACTCCCCCGGAAATATTCTGCTTTTCAGATTGACAGGGAGCCTCTGCCGCCATGCGGGGTCAGATCAAGGGCCATCCCCTTCGGGGCTGACCCTGCCGGCAGGCTGGCATGGCGGCCTCTCCCTGTCAATCTCCGCAGAAATTTCCTGCTACCGCTTGACAGGTTTCGCGCTCAAAGTATATGAGGCATCGATTATTCCTTCGCGCTCATATTGACATGAGGCACTGCGGTAAAATTGGCTGGGGTGCTACCGGGCGATTACCCTTAAATGTCGCCCTGGAAGGTATCCCACTCGCTCAGGTCGCCGGCCTCAAAGCCCTTGCGGAACCAGGTCTGCCGCTGCTGGCTGGTGCCGTGGTTGAAGGTGTCCGGGTCCACATAGCCCTGGGCCCTGCGCTGGATGCTGTCGTCACCTACGGCGGAGGCAGCGCTCATGGCCTCTTCCAGGTCACCGGGCTCCAGGTAGCCGCGTTCGTACATGTAGCGGGCCACCACGCCGGCCAGGTAGTCAGCCTGCAGTTCATAGCGGATGCTGTACTGGTTAAACTCCGTCTGGCTCATGCTGCCGCGGGAAACCCGGGCGCGGATGTCGTTTAACTGGTCGGTCACCCCCAGCAGGGTTTGCACATGGTGCCCGGCTTCGTGGGCGATGACATACGCCATGGAAAAGTCACCCTGCTTGGCGCCAAAGCGGTTGATGAGGGTATCGTAAAAGCTGAGGTCCAGGTAGATGTTGTGGTCCAGCGTGCAGTAAAAGGGGCCCACGCCGCTGTCGGCCGCGCCGCAGCCGCTTTGCACATAGCCGGAATAGATGGTCATGGTGGGTTCCTTGTAGGTTTCGCCATACTTGGGCAGTACGGTGTTCCAGGTGTCTTCCACGTCCTTTAGCACTACGCTTGCATACTCAAACAGCTGCTCTTCGCGCTCTGTGCCCTGGTAGTTTTGCTGCTGCTGCTGTTGCTGCTGCACCACCACCTGGTTGTTAGTCCCGCCCGCGCCAAACAGCGCGCCCGGATCCCCGGTAATCAAAAAGAGTACCACGGCGATAATCAGCCCGATGCCGCCGCCCATGGCCAAACTGCGCCCCGGCAAGCCGCCGCCGCCCGCGCCGCGCCGGTCATTGACGTTGCGGCTTTGTTGTCTGCCTCTCCATTTCATGTGGTTCCCCTCGCTTTTCTGGTTTCTCCTAAAGAATGTACCACATTACCAGGTACATCAATCAATATTCCTTCGGTGCACCCGCGATGGCCGCGAAAACTGTCCTGCGGTGCGAAACGCCAGTTTTTCACCGAACCCCCCGCGTTGCTTGACGCCGCGGAAACCCCCTGCCTATAATGAATCATTAAGCCAACGGGAGGCCACAATGCTGATAGAGCGCGTGAAACATTACTACCTGGACTTGGGGTACAACTGCGCGGAGGCCATGCTTAGGGGCATTCGGGATGTGTACAAACTGCCGCTTTCCGATGACAGCCTGCCGCTGGTCAGCGGCTTTGGCGGCGGCATGCACACCGGCCGGCTGTGCGGCGCCATTGCGGGTGCCGTGGCGGCGCTTGGCGCCATGCTGGTGAAGGACAAGGGGCGTGATAACCCGGACTTTGGCGCGCGCTGCGCCGCGCTGACCGACCAGCTGGTCAAGGACCTGGGCACCGACCAGTGCGACCCCCTGCGCAGCCAACACGCGCAGGAGGACATCCGCTGCTGGCGCGTGGTGGAGCGCGCCGCCCGCACCTTTGAACAGTTTGCCCTGGACATGGGGCTGAACCCATGAGCCGGCAGTCGGATAACCTGGACCGCTGCGACAGCAATATCATCCACCAGGATACGGTGGACGCCGTGCGCGAAGGCCTGCTGCCCCAGACGGTATTTGACGACGCCGCCGCCTTTTTCAGGGTCATGGGCGACGGCACACGGTTCAAAATATTGTGGGCGCTGGACCGCGCGGAGATGTGCGTGTGCGACCTAAGCGCGTTGCTTGGCATGTCGGTGTCCGCTGTCAGCCACCAACTGCGGCGTCTGCGGGAAAACAACCTGGTCAAGGCCCGCCGTGCGGGCAAGATGGTGTTTTACACCATCGCCGACGACCATGTGCACCTGATGCTCAAAGGCTGCCTGGACCACGCCACAGAGCATAGCGAGCAGTGAAGGAAAAGCAAACCATGGGCGATTATCTGGCCTTTAACCAGGACCGATGGAACAGGGTAGCCCGCAAAAAGGGCAACCCCTACACCATCCCCATCAGCCACGAAGAACTGATGCAGGCAAAAGCTGACCCCATCGATGTTTCGCTGACGGTGGGGAAAGCTGTTCCGCCGGATTGGTTTGAAAAAGCAAAGGGCAACAAAATACTGGGCCTGGCCTGCGGCGGCGGCCAGCAGGGGCCGGTCTTCGCGGTCAAAGGGTATGACACCACCATCATGGACTATTCGCAGGCGCAGCTGGATTCCGACCGCATGGTGGCCCAGCGCGAAGGGCTTTCCATCCGCACCGTGCTGGCGGATATGACACAGCCTTTTCCCTTTGAGGACGAGGCGTTTGACATTATCTTCTGCCCGGTGTCAAACGTATACATCGAGCACCTGGACAACATGTGGCGCGAGGCCTACCGGGTGCTGAAGCGCGGCGGGCTGCTGATGGTGGGGTACATGAACCCCTGGATATACATGTATGACGCCGACATTGTCTGGGATGAGCCGGACAAAGAGCTGCTGCTGAAATACCCGCTACCCTACAACGCAAGGGAGCTGGAGGCGGAAGGTGTCGTTCGCATCGACCCGGAGTTCGGCTATGAGTTCAGCCACACACTGCAGGAGCAAATCGGCGGCCAGCTGCAGGCAGGCTTTGCCATGATTGACTTTTACGAGTCGCGCGACCCAAGAAACCGCCTTTCGCAGTTTGGCCCGGACTATCTGGCGAACCTGTCCATAAAGCTGTAATGCGTCCGCGCAAATAACCGCATATTGCCCCGCGCAAACCGGCCGGCGGTCATCCGCCGGCCCTTTTTGACTTACCCTGACCTTTTGTGGGTATGGTATACACGGCGCCGCAAAGCGCGGTGAACATATCAGGAGGAAACCACAACGATGTCTAAGAAAATTGCTGTACTTGTTGGCAGCCTGCGCGCAGGCTCTTTTACCCGCAGTATCGCCAAAGCCATGCTGCCCCTGTTCCCGGAGGGCTACAAGGCCGAACTGGTGGAAATTGGCCACCTGCCCCACTTTAACCAGGACTTTGACGAGGCGGGCCCGCTGCCCGAAAGCTACCCCGCCTTCCGCAAGGCCATTGAAGGCTATGACGGCTTTGTGTTCGCGACGCCGGAGTATAACCGCTCGTTCCCTGCGGTGCTGAAAAACGCGCTGGACATCGCCTCCCGCCCCTATGGGCAGAACAAGTGGGCCGGCAAGCCCGCGGCGGTGGTCTCTGTGAGCCCCGGCCGCATCGGCGGCTTTGGCGCCAATCATCACCTGCGCCAGGTGCTCAGCTTTTTGAACCTGAAGCCCGTGCAGCAGCCGGAAGCCTACATCGGCGAGGTCGTGGGATTGCTGGACGAGCAGGGAAACCTCACCAACGAAGACACCCGCAAACTGCTGCAGGGTGTGGTGGACCAGCTGGTGGCGCTGATGTAACAGCCCCATGGCGGCAAAGCAAAACCGGAAGGCGTGCGCCTTCCGGTTTTTTGATGTAATGAGAAGTTACAGGGTTTCTTCAAACCACTTGATGGTCTCGGCAATCAACTGGTCAAACACCGTCATGTCGCCGGTGAAGATGTTGAAGGTATGGTCGGCCTCCTCCAGCAGCAGCACGCGGGACTGCTCGTTGGCGGACAGCGCCACGATATCCTCCGCGGTCTTGGGCACCACCACGTCGTCCAGCTGGCCGTTGATGGCCAGAATAGGCGCCTTGATAGCGGGTATGGCGTCGGCCACGATGAAGGTTTTGAGCACTTCAAAGTAGGCCGGGCTCAGCTTCAGGGGATCACGCCAGCCATACTCAGACAGGTAAAAGCCGTCCTTCTGCGCGGTGGCATAGGCCTCTTCATCAATGGTGCCGTCATACATCGCACCGGCCCAGGTCAGCACAGACCGCAGGTTCTCGTTTCGGCTGGCCGCCATCAGCGCGATGCCGCCGCCCTGACTCCAGCCCATGATGCCGATGCGCTCAGCGTCCACCTGGGGCACCGCCGCCAGGTATTCCGCGCTTTTCAGCGCGTCCAACACGCCTGTTTCATGGGTGAAGTGGATGTAGTCGGTCTCGCTGTCGCCGTTGCCGATGTAGTCAAAGCGCAGGGATGCAATGCCCGCCTCGGCCAACTTGGGCGCGAGCAGGTCATAGCCGTTGCCGGCCTCGTGCCGGTTGGAGCCGTTGCCGTGCAGCATCAGCACAGCGGGCACCTTGGCGTCCGCCTGCACGGCTGGCAGGGTCAGCGTTGCCGGGATTTGGTGGTCGCCCGCGTCGATGGTAATGACTTCCTCGGTGTAGGTTGGGGTTTCCGCCGCCGCGCCCAGCGCCAGCAGCATCATCAGGGACAACAGCAGTGCAAATAGTTTTCTCATACTTTCCTCCCTTTATTCAGGACGCATGCTTTGCGTTCCTTGTTACACCAACAGCGCCTCGCCCGCCTCCAGCAGCTGGCGATTCAGTTCCTCCGCCTGCGCCTTATCGGCGGCGCGGGTATTGACGTACAGCTTAATCTTGGGCTCGGTGCCGCTGGGGCGGATGCACAGCCAGTTGCCGTCAGGCAGCTCGTAGTACAGCACGTCGCTTGGCACGTAGTCCAGTTTTTCCACCTGGCCGCCCGCGGTGCGGGTGCCCTTCAAGTAGTCGCGCACCGCCAGCACCTCAAAGGGGCCAAGCTTCTGAGGGGGATTTTCCCGCAGGGTTTTCATGATGCGGCGCATGTCCTCCAGGCCGTCCTTGCCGGGCAGGGTCTTGGAGACCACCTGCTCCGCGTAGTAGCCAAAGCGCTTGTACAGCGCCTGCAGGCGGTCGTACAGCGTGATGCCCTCCGCCTGGCAAACGCACGCGGCTTCGGCGATGAGCAGCGACGCGTTCACGGCGTCCTTGTCGCGCACCTTGGTGCCGGACAGGTAGCCAAAGCTTTCCTCAAAGCCAAACAGGAAGCTGTGCTCCCCGGTTTCTTCAAACTGCTGGATCATTTCGCCAATGAACTTAAAGCCCGTCAGCGTGTCGTACAGCGCCACATCATAGGCTTCGCACAGGGGGCGGGCCATTTCGGTGGACACAATGCTCTTGATGCAGGCGCCGTTCGCGGGCAGCGTGCCCGCTTGCCGCCGGCCTGACAGCACATGGTCCATCAGCAGCACGCCAATCTGGTTGCCGGTCAGGGTGTGAAACACCCCTTGGCCGTCCTTGACGCACACGCCCAGGCGGTCGCAGTCCGGGTCTGTGCCGAAAATCATGGTGGCGCCCACTTCCTCCGCCAGCGGAATGGCCAGCGCGAACGCCTCGGGGTTTTCGGGGTTGGGCGCCGTCACGGTGGGGAAGTCCGGGTCGGGCAGCTCCTGCTCTTTCACCACGGCCACGCGGGTAAGCCCGGCTTCCTTCAGCGCGCGCCGCACGGGGATGTTGCCGGAACCATGCAGCGGGGTGTAGACAATGCTCAGCTTGTCGCCCTGCGCCTTCAAGGTCTCCCGCTGCACGCACAGCCCCAGCACCATGTTGGTGTAGTCGGTGTCCACTTCCTTGTCACCGATGATTTGAAGCAATCCCTTGTCCAGCGCCTGTTGTTCGTCCATGGGCAGGCTTTGGTCATAAGGCATGCTGAACACCCGCTCGGAGATGGCCTTGGCGTCCTCCGGCGATACCTGGGCGCCGTCTTCGCCGTACACTTTGTAGCCGTTATACTGCGGCGGGTTGTGGCTGGCCGTGATGGCCACGCCGGCGATGGCGTTTAGGTGCCGCACGGCAAAGCTGATGACGGGTACCGGGCGCAGCGCGTCAAACAGCAGCGCCTGAATGCCCCGCCCCGCGAATACCAGCGCCGCCTCCTTAGCGAACTCCGGCGACATCCTGCGGCTGTCGTAGCCAATGACCACCGGGCGGTCGCCCTTGTGGGGCAGGCTGTTTAAGTAGTCCGCCAGGCCCGCGGTCAGGCGCCGCACATTGTAAATGTTCATGCGGTTCATGCCCGCACCCAGCACCCCGCGCATGCCGGCGGTGCCAAAGCTGAGCTCGGTATAGAAGCGGTCCTCAATCTCCTTGGGGTCGCCGGAAATCCCCTCCAGCTCCCGCACGATCGCCTGGTCGTCTGAGAACATATGCAGCCATGACTGATAGCGATTCATGACATCCATGTGCAGCCCTCCCATCCATATCTTGTTGTTGCACTCATTATAAGGATTTATACAGGGGGGCGCAAGCGCCGCCCTGGACGGATAAAAACGCCTCCGGAGGAAAACCTCCGGAGGCGGCATGTGGTTATATGCCTGATATCAGCGTACCTGGTTACTTCGCGATGGCTTTCCCCCCGTACAGCAGGGCCATGGTGCCCACGTCCGCGGCACCTGTGGGGCTGAGCTTGTTGTTCTTCTGGAACCACCACACGGCGGTGAAGGTGCTGTCACCGTACACGCCGTCCGGGGTGCCGGTGTAGTAGTTCAGGCTTTTCAGCGCGTTTTGAAGCGCCGTAACGCTGGCGCCCTTGCTGCCGTACTTCAGCGCCTGCGCCACAAACGGCGCCTTGTCCGTCGCGGGCACAGTGCCAGCCAACCCCAGCCTACTGAGGGTCGCGGCGCCGGCGATGCCGTCCGCCGTCAGCTTGTTGTTTTTCTGGAAGGCCTGCACGGCGGCGAAGGTGCCCTTGCCATAGATACCGTCCACCCGGATGCGATAGTAGCCCAGGTTTTTCAGCGCCGTCTGCAGCGCCTGCACAGCCGCCCCACGGGCGCCGTAGTGAAGGGTGCAGGTGGCTTCCGGTACCACGGCGGTGGTCAGCCCCAGGGCTTTCAACAGTGCGGCATCCGCCACACCGGTGGCGCCCAGCCTGTTGTCCCGCTGGAAGCGCCACACGGCCGTCCACAGGGCGTCATTGTAGGTGCCGTTGACGGCGCCATTGTAGTAGCCCTTCTGTTTCAGCGCCGCCTGGATGGCGGTCACGGTGCCGCCATTTGCGCCAACGGTGAGCCCCTTGGCGGGCACGGTAGGCGTCACCACCACGGGTGCCGGCGCTGCCGCAGTGTCGGTCAGCCCCAGGGCCTTGACCAGCGCGCCGTCCGCCACACCGGTGGCGCTCATGCCGTTATCCCGCTGGAAACGCCACACGGCCGTCCACAGGGCGTCGTCATAGGTGCCGCTGGCGGCCTTGTTGTAATAGCCTTTTTGCTTCAGCGCCTGCTGAATAGCTGTCACGGTGCCGCCCTTGGCGCCAACGGTGAGGCCCTTCGCGGATACCGTAACACCCGCGGCGGTCTTCTGCGGTTCAGCCGCCAGGCCCAGGTGGCTCAGCGTTTTGGGGCCGGCCACGCCGTCCTTTTGCAGCCCCACGTCCATCTGGTAGCGCCAGACGGCCTCCATGAGGTCTTTGCGGTACACACCGTCCACGGTGCCGGAAAAATATTTCAGTTCCTTCAGTTTTTCCTGTAGGGCGGTTACCTGCGCGCCCTGGCTGCCCTGTTTCAGGCCCGCCGCGCTGACGAGTGTTGCCGAACACAGCAGCACCAACACCAAAGCCAAGCTCGTCCATTTTCTCATGATGCGATTCCTCCTTTGTCCTCTCCGGGGGTTATGCCCTCGTCACAGGTTCATTATCCGCCTCCCTTCTGGTGAATACAAGGCCAAATCACGTTACACATGTAACAATTCGGTCAGCACTTTGTGTGAGGGCTGTGGCAATTCTCTTGCGGTTCGCTTGAAGCCTTTGTATAATGCAATGGTACGTTGCCTTTCTAAACAACCACAAATAGACATTAACGGAGGGTTTTGCATGGCCAAATACTTTGGCACGGATGGATTTAGAGGTGAAGCAAACGTCGGGCTGACGGTGGACCACGCGGTGAAGATTGGCCGCTTTCTGGGGCATTGGTTCAAAAAGGACCGGGAGCGCCCGCAGATTGTCATCGGCAAGGATACCCGGCTGTCCAGCTATATGCTGGAAGACGCGTTGTCAGCCGGCATCACGGCGTCAGGCGCGGATGCGTACCTGCTGCACGTTACCACCACCCCCAGCGTCAGCTACATCGCCCGCACCGAGGGCTTTGACTGCGGCGTGATGATTTCCGCCAGCCACAACCCCTACTACGACAACGGCATCAAGTTGGTGAACCGCCAGGGCGAAAAGATGGAAGAAGAGTTGCTGGTGGAGATTGAGAGGTACTTAGACGGTGAAGTGCCGCCGCCGCCCTACGCCACGCGCGAACACATCGGCAAGACGGTGGACTACTACGCCGGCCGCAACCGCTACATTGGCTACCTCATTGGTCTGGCGCGCAACTCCTACCGGGGGCGGCGCATTGGGCTTGACTGCGCCAACGGCAGCACCTGGATGATAGCGAAGTCTGTCTTTGACGCGCTGGGCGCCAACACCTTTGTGTTAAACGACAAACCTACGGGGCTGAACATCAACCTGGACGCGGGATCCACCCACATTGAGCACCTGCAGCAGTTTGTGGTGGACAATCAGCTGGACGCGGGCTTTGCCTTTGACGGCGACGCCGACCGCTGCCTGGCGGTGGATGAACTGGGCAACGTGGTTACGGGCGACCATATCCTCTACATCTACGCCAAACACATGAAGGAAAAGGGCAACCTGCCCGACAACACCGTGGTGACCACCGTGATGAGCAACTTTGGGCTGTACAAGGCGCTGGACGAGGCCGGCATCGGCTACAAAAAGACCGATGTGGGCGACAAGTACGTCACCGAATGCATGCGCCAGCACGGGCACCTGCTTGGCGGCGAGCAAAGCGGGCACATCATCTTCGCCAAACACTCCAACACCGGCGACGGTGTCTTGACCGCCATCAAGATGATGCAGGCCATAATTGATAAGGACATGCCGCTGTCAAAGCTCGCCGAGCCCTGCCGCTTCTACCCCCAGCTGCTGAAAAACCTGCGGGTGAAGGACAAGGAGACTGCGCTGGAGGATCCCGGCGTGCAGGCGGCCATCACCAAAGCACAGCAGGCCCTGGGCGATGACGGCCGGGTGCTGGTGCGCAAGTCCGGCACCGAGCCGGTGGTGCGGGTGATGGTGGAGGCCGCCACCCAGCAGCTGTGCGACCAGCACGCCCAGGACATCACAGCCGCCATACAGGCCGGCGGCCACCTGTGAGGGCACGCGCATGATAAAGAACACCGACTTGTTTGACTTAAGCCACACCCTGGCGGCCGGGCTGTTTGACGGGGCGGAATACCCCTGGCAGGTGCTGGCGCCGCTGGAGGCGTTCATCCGGGCGCTGGGGCCCACCCTGCCTGAAGAACAGTTTGAGCTGATTGGGGAAGAAATCTGGGCCGCGCGGGACGCCCGCATCGCCCCGGGGGTCAGCATCACTGGCCCCTGCATCATCGACCAGGGGGCGGAGGTACGCCCCAACGCCTACATCCGCGGCTCGGTCATTGTGGGCAAGGGCGCCGTGGTGGGCAACGCCACGGAGCTGAAAAACTGCCTGCTGTTTGACGGCGTGCAGGTGCCCCACTACAATTATGTGGGTGACTCGGTGCTGGGCTACAAGGCCCACTTCGGCGCGGGCGTCATCACCAGCAATGTAAAGGGCGACAAGAGCCTGGTGGTCATCAAAACGCCTGACGGCCCCATGGACACCAACCGCAAAAAAGTGGGGGCCATGGCGGGCGACCATTGCGAGGTGGGGTGCAATACCGTGCTCAATCCGGGTACAATATTAGGCAGGGGTGCGCAGGTGTACCCCTTGTGCAGTGTGCGGGGCGTAGTGCCCGAAGGCTGCATTTACAAAGGGGCGGGCAACTGTGTGCCCCGCCAACAGAAGGATGGGTGACTTTTTTGGACCTGGATTTTAAACCGCTTTCCCTCAGTGACCGCGAATGGATGTCCGAGGTATTTATGGCCGGCCATCGCGGCTCGCTGGAGTATAGCTTTACCTCGCTTTTTCTATGGCGCAAGGTGCTGAACCTGCATGTGGCCCGCTTTGAGGGCTACGCCGTGGTGCTCAGCGACATGCCGGAGGCCAGCTACATCTTCCCCCTGGGCACGGGCCCCCTGATGCCGGTGCTGGAGGCCATACAGCGCGACGCCGACAAGCGCGGCAACCCGCTGCGCTTTAACACCATTTTGGCCGATGACCGGGTGCGGCTGGACGCGCTGTACCCCGGCGACTTTGACATCACCGAAATACGGGATGCCTTTGACTACATCTACGAAACCCAGCGGCTGATATCGCTTAGCGGCAAAAAGCTGTCCAGCAAGCGCAACCAGATAAACAAGTTCATGATGGAATACCGCGACTGGAAGTTTGAGCCCTTCACCAAGGAGAACATCGAGTACGCCCACCGCAGGAGCCTGCAGTGGTGCAAGGACGCGGGCTGCACCGATGACGAGGG
The DNA here is from genome assembly GCA_964345845.1 of uncultured Christensenella sp. GTDB lineage: Bacteria > Bacillota > Clostridia > Christensenellales > Aristaeellaceae > UBA1038. Next base: position 31,972 of record CAYFSN010000008.1, on the reverse strand, counting down.
GCTGTTTAACGAGTCCTGCGCGGTGGAAGAGGCGTTTAAACACTTCTTTGAACTGGGGCTGGACGGCGGCATGCTGTGGGCCGGCGGCCGGGTCATCGCGTTTTCCATGGGCGACCCGCTGAACGAAGACGTATACCTGCAGCACATCGAAAAGGCCTTCCCCGGCATACCGGGCAGCTACCAGATGATTAACCAGCAATTTGTCAGCCACTTCTGTGAGGGCTACAAGTTTGTCAACCGCGAAGACGACACCGGGGACGAGGGCCTGCGCCGCGCCAAACTGAGCTACGACCCCGCCTACCTGGTGGCCAAGTACAAGGCCGTACGGGTGAAAAAATGATACGCCTGGCCGCTGCGGCCGATGTGCCGGCGCTGAAAGCGCTGTGGATGGAGGCCTTTGGCGACACACCCGAGGGCACCGACCACTACTTTACCAACCGGTTTCAGCCGGATGGCATGCTGGTTTTGGAGGAGCAGGACGAGCTGCAGGGCATGCTGTCCATGCTGCCCATCGACCTGGTATTGGGCGCGCGGCGGAGGCCGGCACGGTACCTGTTTGCCATTGCCACCGCGGTAAAGCACCGGGGCAAGGGTGTCTCCAGCCGGCTGATTACCCATGCGCTGGAACTGGTGCGGGCCACCGGCGATGCCGCGGCCATGCTGGTGCCCGCGGGGGAAGACCTGTTCCGCTTTTACGGCAAGCGCGGCTTTGACACCCGGTTTTTCGTGCGGTTGCAGGGTTTCACGCCGGACGAGCTGCCCCCCTCCCCGCAGGGTGCTTTGGTCAGCCCGCTTTCAGCGGCGGACATGCTGCGCCTCAGGGACGCAGCGTTCGGCCATAGCGGCCTCTATGCCCGCTGGGGCCAGGATGCCCTTGATTATGTAAAAAGCAGCGCGGATGTCTTTTGCGCGGTGTTGGTGCGTTTGCAGGCCCCGGACGCCGACGGCTATGCATACGGAGAATGGGACGGCGGCACGTTGGTGGTCAAGGAACTGGCGGCCATCGGCATGAGCGCACCCCAGGCACTGGCGGTGCTGCACAGGCACGCGCAGGCCAAGCACTACACCGTGCGCCTGCAGGATGCGGCTGACACGCAAGGCGAGCGCGTGCCCTTTGGCATGTGGGTGCCTTTTGACGACAGCCTGCCGCGTGACGGCGGGGGCTGGCTGGGGCTGGCCAAGGACTGACTTCATTTGCGGTGCATGTTGCGCCGGTAATCGCCCCGCCCGCGCGGGGCTTTTTGTTTTTGTGGCGTTATTTGAACGATAAACCGCCGGGGCGGCATCTAATGGGTTGAAAGGGGGTGGCCGTGTGACTGACCAGGGCCCGGGCAGCGGGCTACAGGCGGCGGACGTCAGCCGCCTGGTGGACCAGCACGGCACGCGCCTGCTGCGCTTTGCCGCCCTCTACTTAAACGACCATCACCTGGCAGAGGACGCTGTGCAGGAGGCGTTTCTCAAGGCCGCCAAGAGCCTGCACACCTTTCGGGGGGACAGCAGCGAATTGACCTGGCTGACAGCCATCACCCTCAACTGCTGCCGCAGCATACGCCGCAGAGCATGGTACCGCCTGCAACAACAAAGCGTGCCGCTGGACAGCCTGCCGCTTGCGGCGGAGGATGTAAAGCCTGACAACACTGTGCTGGAAGCGGTGCTGGGGCTGCCGCCCAAATACAAGGAAATCATCCTGCTGTACTACTATCAAGCACTGCCGCTGAAAGACATTGGGCAGATGCTAAACCAAAACATATCCACGCTGTCCACGCGCCTGAAGCGCGCGCGGCAGAAGCTGAAAGAACAACTGGAAGGGTGGTATTTCGATGGCGAATGAACTGCAAAAAGCCCTTGATGACCGCCTGAAGCACATCGAGATGCACGACGCGCTGCGAGACCGCATTGTGTCGGCCGCGCAGCAGGAAGGAGCACGCCCCATGAAACGCAAACTCTCCCTGTCGCTGGCCATCGCGCTGGCGCTGTTAATTGTGACCGCTGCCGCCTTTGCCCTGACCAACGGCTTTGGGCTGTTTGACCTGATGGGCAAGGACAAAACCGAGGAGTTTGCCACGGTACAGCCTGAAGCCTACGATTTGGTCAACCGGGATGTAGCCTCCGCGCGCTTTGGGGACATCGAGGTCACCGTAAAGGAAGCCGTGTACGACGGCCGCTACTTGCGCATCGTACATGCCGTACGCGACATGACCGCCAAGGACCACTTTGACCCCGACGCCGTCTGGAGCGGAAATTTCACCTTCGATGCCGCACAAAAGGAGGGCATCAACTGGCTCAGCATGGACTGGGCACAGGTGAACGGAGAAAGCGTCATGCCCGTGGGCGAGGCGGGCGCTACCGCGGGCCCCAACCCCGGTGAAACGCTGGCCTGGATACAGTATGACCTGTCCGAAATGGGACGCCAGGAGCAGTTGGCGGTCAACCTGCCCATCCGCGGAAACGCATCCGTTGACGGAAAGGAACTTGCATTTACGCTGAACACAGCGCACTTGCCCGGTGTGTACCCGCTGATGCCCGTGCAGGAAGTCAGGTTTCAGGATTACACGGCCCAGGTACAGGAGGTGCTTGTCTCCCCCATCCGCATCTATGTCACCATGAATCTGGTGGCCGACGCCGGGGTGTCCCCCGAGCGGGTGAAGGAACTGTTTGGTACCTGGCAGGTCACCGCGTCACTTCAGGATGAAGCCGGCACGCTGAACCTGCAGGACACCGGGGGCAGTGCCCGCTTCCTTGACAACGCCAACTACCTGCCGGAAAAGGACTTTGAGGTGGGCATCGACGACCCCGGCAAGCCCGTACAAATGGAAGTATATCATGTGTTCATGACAGCAGACGAATACCCCGACAACTTCATCCTGACCAACGGCATCGACCGTGTACCCATTGCCAATGAGCGGGTGGTGAACCAATAAAACCTGCGGCCCCGCAAGGGGCAAGAGAAGGCCCGCAATCGCTCTACAGCGGTTGCGGGCTTTTATCTGTTTTGGCGTCCGCTTAGCGGTTGATGTGCTGCGCGCACAGCAGCAGAATGCGCTTCACGGTGTTGTACTGGTCCTCAATGGCGTTGTAGATGGGGTCCTCGCCCATCACCTCAATTTGCTCGCCGGCCTCGTACAGCCCTTCCATGTCCTCCAGCCAATCGGCCTCGTAGTATGTCAGCATGTCGGCGGCGCGCTCGGAGATGCCCTTTAGGCTTTCCTCGAAGGCCTGCAGGGCGGCGTTGTCCTGCTGCATTTTCTCATACAGGCCCTGCGCGGCCAGCATCCGTTCCTTGGGTGTGTTTTGCATGGTGTTTACCTCTTTTCACAAGTCGTGGTCGGGGTTTTGGACCTGACTTTAATATACCATCGTTGGCAGTTAATCTGTGTCAGAAATTGGTCAACCTGCTGGGGCGCTTCAAAACACCATCTCCTCTTTGATGTGCAGATCCGGGCTGTCTTCCTGTATGCGCTGGAGGATGCGCTGTTTGTCCTCGCCTTCCGCCGGGATGGGGCGAAAGTCGTTGGCGGGCTGGGTGCCGGAGGTGAACACGGGGATGAGTGTCAGCTGGGTTTCCAGCAACGTGCCATCGTCCACCCACAGGGTGACCTGCGCCATGTAGGCCTCAAACTCGGTCAGCTGCAGGTTGCCGCCAAAGACAAAGTTGCCCAGGGAGTAGAGGATGAGCCCGTCGCTATAGCGCTCGATGCCCTGGGGCACATGGGTGTGGCAGCCGACCACCAGGTTGGCGCCCGCGTCAATGATGGCATGCGCCATGTCGGTCTGCAGTTGGTTGTGCCGGGCTTCATATTCCTTGCCGGCGTGGATGGTGTACACAATGTAGTCGGCGCCCATCTCCTTCAGGCGGGCAATCTCCTCCCCAGGCCGCTCGCGGTTTTGCCGCCAGGTGGTTTCGCGGATGCCGCCAAAGCCGATGGTGACCCCGGCCTTCTCCCAGGTATACAGGTCGCTGTAGCCAAACCAGGCAACGCCCGCCCCTTCAAGGGCCGCGCGGGTGCTGTCGTGTCCGGCCTTGCCGTAGTCACGCATGTGGTTGTTGGCAAGCCCTGCCACCTCGATGGAGCCGGCGGGCAGGATGCCGGCAAAGTCTGTCGGCCCGCGGAACCAGTGCTGTTTGCCGGCGGCGCGGTCACGCCTGTCGTCCTTAAGCACGCCCTCCAGGTTGATGACGCTGAGGTCATCGCGGGACAGGATGTGCGAAACGCCAGAAAACGGCCAGGCCTGACCTTGCTGGGCAATGACGCTGTCAAAGCTTTCCGGCAGGGCGCGGCTTTGCTCCTCACTGCCCAGTATGCAGTCTCCCATGAAGGTGAGGGTGATGGGCGTGCCCATGTCGCCCTCATCGCGCACCAAAAATGACGCCGCGGCACCCCCTGGCAAAGCCAGCAGCAGGGCAAGCAGCAGCGTCAGGGCGCGTTGTCGCACAATATATCCTTTCAGCACGAGGAAACGTTTTACTTTTTGGGCTTCACCTTGGCGGTAATCATGGCCGCGGCGCCCTCGTAGCTTTCGCGGGGCACGTACAGCGTCATAAACACAAACGAATAGGGGCGGTACAGCTTGATGCGGCCGCTGTGCGGGCGCAGAGAATAGCGGCTGGTATCCTGCCAGGTGAGGTACTCCTCGTGCGCCATCAAAAAGGGCACGCCGTCGGCGTTGTACTGAATGGCGCGCTTGTCGTAGCGTATGCCCCGCGCCAGGCAGTTGAGCCTGGTGGGCGTAATCCACGTGCGCTTCAGCGCGCCCTTGGGGTCCAGCGCGTACTGCACATTTTCCCGGCCCTGCAGCAGCAGCACCCCCAGCCCCACCGCCACCGCGATGAAGAACAGCTGCACCAGCGCCGGCAATATGCCGGAGCCCGTCAGGAAGTTGACCGCGTGGTGCCCGGTCAGGATATATTCCAGCAAAAACATCACGGTAATCAGCAGCGCCAGGGCCATCAGCACCGTGCGCACAAACGCCCCCACCTTGACCGTGTCGGCCAGGGGCAGGCGGTAGTCGGACCATATATAACGCGCCGCGGTGCCCGGCAGCGCCTTGCCGCAGGTATCGCACCGGTTGTGCATGTTCTGTTTCTGGCACTTGGCACAGTAGTAAATCAGCATGTGAGCAAACCTCTCCTTCCCGCAGAGTATAGCATTTGGGGCGGTAGCAGGCAAACAGACTAGGGACGGGCTGCGGTTGACAGCGGGGCAAACGACCCCGTATCATATAGACAGCATAGCATCATGTATAGCGCACGCCGCGGCCCGGTTTGTTACCGGCACCGCGTGCGTGGTATAATCCTTTCAGTTATGCAGGACGCATAGGTCAAGGAGGATGGGATGGAATTGCCCCGGGAACTGTCGCCCGAAGCGCTGAAGCAAATGACCCCGCAGCAGGTGGACGCGCTGATGCCCCGCCTGCGGGAGCAGATTATAGATGTTGTGTCCAACACCGGCGGCCACCTGGCCAGCAACCTGGGCGTGGTAGAGTTAACCGTGGCCCTGCACCGGGTGTTTAACAGCCCGCGGGACAAGATTGTGTTTGACGTGGGGCACCAGTGCTACGCCCACAAAATACTGACGGGCCGCGGCCCCAGGATGCACACCCTGCGGCAGATGGACGGCATCGCCGGCTTTCCCAAGCGCGAGGAAAGCGAGCACGACATCTACGGCACCGGCCACGCCAGCACGGCGCTGTCGGCGGCCGTTGGCATCGCCCGGGCGCGGGACTTGCAGGGCGGGGACGAGCATGTCATCGCCGTTGTGGGCGACGGCGCCTTCACCGGCGGCATGTGCTACGAAGCCTTAAACGACGCCGGCAGCCGGAAAACCCGGCTGATTGTCATTTTAAACGATAACCAGATGAGCATTGCCCCCAATGTGGGCGCGATGTCTGTGTACCTGACCAAGCTGCGCACCTCCAAGGGCTGGCTGCACGCGAAAAAGGCCGTGGCGGACTTTCTGCTGAAGGTGCCGGTGGCAGGCAAGCCGCTGCACAACCTGCTGCAGCGGTCGAAAAACCGCATCCGCAACTTCCTGGTGAAGGACACGTTGTTTCGCAGTTTCGGCTTTCGCTACTTGGGCCCGCTGGACGGGCACGACGAGCCGGGGCTGGAGCGCGTGCTGCGCCGGGCACAGGGCATGGACGGCCCGGTGCTGGTGCACATTGTCACTCAAAAGGGCAAAGGCTACCAAATCGCGGAGGATGACCCCCGCGCCAACCACGGCGTCAGCGCCTTCAACGCGGAGGACGGTTCGCCGCGCATCAAGTCCGTGGCGCGCAGCTTTGGCGCCGCCGCGGGCAAGCTGCTGTGCAAGCTGGCGGCTGAGGACGAGCGCATCGTGGCCATCACCGCCGCGATGGCGGACAGCACAGGGCTGAAGCCCTTCCAACAGCAGTACCCCGACCGCCTGTTTGATGTGGGCATCGCCGAAGAGCACGCCGTCACCATGGCGGCGGGCATGGCGGCGGCGGGCCTGCGCCCGGTGGTGGCGGTGTATGACACCTTCCTGCAGCGCGCGTACGACCAGATGGTGGTGGATGTTTGCCTGCAGAAGCTGCCGGTCACCTTCATTGTGGACCGCGCCGCCCTGGGCGGCGATGACGGCCCCACCCACCACGGCATCTTTGGCACGGCCTTCCTGCGGCACATTCCCGGGCTGCACCTGCTGTACCCCCGCTCGGTGGACGAGCTGGAGCATATGCTGCGCTGGGCCATGGCCCATGAGGGGCCGGTGGTGATCCGCTACCCGCGGGCAGAGCACCTGCTGCAGGCCAAGTATCCAAGCGGCGGCTTTGAAGTGGGCCGGTGGGAAACGCTGGTTAAAGGCGGCCCTTTGCAGCTGATTGCCATGGGCCCCATGGTGAACGAAGCCCTGCAGGCGCAAAAGGCGCTGGAACGCCAGGGGTTATCGGCCGGTGTCATCAATGCCTCCACCACAAAACCCCTGGATGTGGCGGCACTGAAGCGGCTGCATGAACAGGGCATGCCGTACGTGGTGCTGGAGGAGCAGGCCCTGATGGGCGGCCTGGGCAGCGCCATCAGCGAATACTGCGTGCAAAACGGCCTGACGCTGCCGCTGTACATCTTCGCGCTGCCAGACCAGTTCATTCCCCAAGGCGGGCATGACCAGCTGGTGAAAAGCCTGAAACTGGACGGCGAGAGCATCGCCCAGCGCATCCTGAAACTGCAGGAGAAAATCGCTTGAAACAGCGGGCGGACGTACTGCTGGTACAAAAGGGCCTGGCGGACAGCCGCCAGCAAGCCCAGCGGCTGATTATGGCCGGCCAGGCGTATGTGGATGAAGTGAAGATATTAAAGGCCTCCGACCTGCTGAGCCCGGAGGCCAATGTGTTGCTGCGCGGCGAGCAGCAGGGCTACGCCAGCCGCGGCGCGCACAAGATTGTGAAGGCGCTGGAACACTTCTCGGCGGATGTCACGGGCGCTGTGTGCCTGGACATCGGCGCAGCAGCCGGCGGCTTTACCGATGTACTGTTGCGGGCGGGGGCCAGCCATGTATACGCGGTGGACGTGGGCTACGGCCAGCTGGACTGGCGACTGCGGCAGGATGAGCGCGTCACCGTGATGGAGCGCACCAATGCCCGCCTGCTGACACCGGAACAGTTTGACCCCAGGCCAACGCTGACGGTGATGGATGTCAGCTTCATTTCCATCCGGCTGATTTTGCCGGTGGCCGCCGCCATCATGGGCGAACACGGACGTTTCCTTACCCTGGTCAAGCCCCAGTTTGAAGCGGGGCGGGGCCAGGTGGGCAAACACGGCGTCATCAGAGACCCTGCGGTACATACCCGCGTGCTGATGGAGATACGCGACTTCGCCCCCACCATGGGGTGGCGCGTGCATGGCTTTACCTTTTCGCCCATCACCGGCCCCAAGGGGAACATCGAGTTTCTGGCGGACATCCGCCCGGGCGAGGCTGAGGATATAAGCGACACGGAGATCAAGCGCTTGGTGGAGGAGGCACACCTGCAGCTGGATACATAGGAGGTTTGCATGCGCAAGACAAGAACGGCGCTGATGGCGGCGATGCTGGTTTTGCTGCTTGGGCTGACAGCCCTGGCCGCGGGCCCGGTGCTGACCCTGCGGGCGGAGGAACCGCTGCCCCAGCAGGTGGCGGCGCTAAAAGCCTACTTAGGCCAACTGGCCCCGCAGGAAAAGCAGGCGTGGCTGGAAGGGCTTGATACCCTGCTGAAAGAAGAGCAGGGCGCCCTGGCGCTGCACTTCGCCGACATGCCGGACAGCCAAGAGGGCATGGTGTACATTGTTTCAAGCGGCAAAGTGTACCACAGCACCGACGCCTGCCGCTCGCTGAGCCGCTCAAAGAACATCCAGGAAATCTCCCTGAATGAAGCGCAAGCCATGAACCGCCGGGCGTGCAAGGTGTGCGGCGGCCACTAACCGTACGAAAGACAACGCATGAAGTATTTGTTTGTGGGGGACACCCACGGCCACAAAGACCTGGAAAAGCTGAAGAACGCGCTGCCGCACCTGGGGCTGAACCGCCAGGACGCGCTGATACACTGCGGCGACTGGGGCGCGCCCTGGATTGCGGACAGCGACGACGCGCTGACCTGGTGGCAGGAACTGCGGCTTAAGAAAATCATCTGCCTTGGCAACCACGAAAACTACCGCTGGATACACAGCCTCCCGCTGACCCGGCGCTGGGGCGCCCGGGGGTATGACCTGGGCGGCGGGCTGTTTGCCCCGCTGGCGGGGGAGGTGGCCACGGTGGGCGGGCGCACGTTCTGGTTTTACCCGGGCGGGCTGTCCATCGACTTCTTTTTGCGCACGCCGGGCCGCAGCCTGTTCCAGGAAGAACTGCTGGAAAACGACATGGCGCAGCGCGCGCTGAACAACCTAATGAGGCGCGCCCCGGTAGACTACATCATCAGCCACGATGCCCCGCGCGGGCATGTGGGGCGGCGCTTTGGCTTTCACATCATGCCGCCGCCGGCCTCCTGGTACAAACACCTGGGGCTGGAGGAGGGCAGCCGCGCCCACCCGGGCTACGTGCTGGAGCAGGTGCCCCAGGGCAGCTACCGCCGCTGGTACTTTGGCCACCACCACCGGGACGATGCGGTGGACAACATGCAGTGCCTATGGCAGCACATGGTGCTGGAGGACAGCATCACCGGCGAGCGCCGGCTGATTGTGCCGGATACGGCGGGTTAAGCGCCCTCGGGGTACATCTCGTCCACCAGGCGGAGGGATTCCGCCACGGCTTCTTTCAGCACCTCCAGGTCAATGTCTTCCAGTTTGTTCACGTACACACAGCCCTTGCTGGCCTTGTGTTTGCCCAGCCGGCTGAGGATGCCGTCCAGCGCGCCATCGTACAGGAACAGGTACAGCGAAATGGCCGCCTTTCGGGGAGAAAACCCCACGCGCGCCGCTTCGCCGCTGTGGCCGGAAGCATAGCGGTAACGGTAGGTGCCAAAGCCAATGATGCTGGGCCCCCACATGCGGGCAGGGTAGCCGGTGGCCTCCTCAAACAGCTGAACGAGGGTCTCCGCTTCCGCGCGGCGCTTGGCCGTGGGCAGGCTGGCAATGTAATCGCTGACGGGCTGATTGGTTTCCCGGGTCACTTGTTCGTAGGCCATGGGGTCCTCCTGGCGGTTGATGCACACATTGTACCCATGCACGTAGAAAAAATCCCAAATGTTGATTTAAGTCATGTTAATGCCCGGACGCGGTCGGTATACTGATACTAGATTACATGAGGAGGCTTCGGCTATGAAACGGCATATTAAGAACAACACCTGGTGGGTAGGCAAGATTGACTGGGAACTGCGAGAGTTCCACGGGTCGGACTATTCGGTGCACAATGGCTCCAGCCAGAACGCGTACCTGGTGCAGGAGGAAAAGACGGTGCTGATTGACACCGTGTGGACGCCCCACGCCAACGACTTTGTCAAAAACCTGAAAAAGGAAATCGACCTGAAGAGCATTGACTACATCGTCATCAACCACGGCGAAGTGGACCACACCGGCTCACTGCCGGAGCTGATGGCGGAAATACCCGACACACCCATCTACTGCACCGCCAACGCGGTCAAGTCGCTTACCGGGCAGTTTCACCACCCGGAGTGGAACTTCAACGTCGTCAAAACCGGCGACACCCTGGACATCGGCAACGGCAAGCAGCTGGTGTTTGTGGAAATGCGCATGCTGCACTGGCCGGACAGCATGGCCACCTATATGACGGGGGACAACATCCTGTTTTCCAACGATGCCTTCGGCCAGCACTACGCGGTGGACGAACTGTTTAACGACAAGGCCGACCAGTGCACCCTGTGGGAGGAAGCGCTGAAGTACTACGCCAACATCGTGGCGCCGTTCTCGCCGATTCTCAAAAAGAAGCTGCAGGAAATCATCGCGCTAAACCTGCCCATCGACATCATCGCGCCGTCCCACGGCGCCATCTGGCGGGAAAACCCCATGCAGATTGTGGAAGCCTACGCCAAGTGGTGCGAAAACTATCAGGAAGACCAGATTACCATCGTGTATGACAGCATGTGGGAGGGCACCAAGAAGCTGGCCCACGCGATTTCCAGCGCGCTGAAAGAGCACGCCCCCAACACGCGGCTGAAGGTGTTCAGCATTGCCGAAACCGACAAGAACGACATCATGACGGAGGTGTTCCGCTCCAAGGCCATCGCGGTGGGCTCGCCCACGGTGGGGCAGAACATCCTGTCGTCTGTCAGCGGCTGGCTGAGCTTCCTGAAGGAAATGAAGTATAAAAACAAGAAGGCCGCGGTGTTCGGCTGCTATGGCTGGAGCGGCGAAGGCAACAAAATCCTTCGGGAGTGGCTCACGGGCTCCGGCTTTGATGTGGTGGACGCGGAAATCCGCTGCAGCTGGAACCCCACGGATGACGACCTGGCACTAGCCCAGGATGTGGCGAAGGCGCTGGTGGAATAACACTCACCATCAACAAAGGAGCGGCCTCACGGTCGCTCCTTTGTGCGTTTCTATGGGCTTTCTACATTCCCTGCAGCCAGGCCACCACCGCTGCGGCGGTTTTCTCCACTGGTAGGGTGTTGCCGCGCTCGGCGATGTCGCCCAGGGTGTGGGCGTCGGAGGAATGCAGGTGCCGGTAGCCGCTGTAATCGCCCGCAAGGGGCAGGGCGGGGGCAATCTCCACGGCGGTGAAGCCCTCATCCGGCGGCAAAAAGCCCAGCGCCGTCAGGATGCCGTTGGCGCCGCGGTTGATGTGGGCGGGCACGGCGACGCCGCCCAGGGCGCGCACCTGCGCTGTAACCTCGTGCAGGCCCGCTGTCAGGGCGGATATCAGCATGCGGGGCTCTTCGCCTGTGACCTGGTCGTTTTCGTCCATCAGCAGCTGGCGGCCAAAGTAGTCCGGCCTGTTTTGCAGCGCGGGCAGGTGCTCTGCACACCACGCGCCCATCTCCATGGCCGCTTCCAGTGTGGGGAAGTACGCCAGCACGTGCACCTCTTCCCGGGTGCTGATTTCCAGCCCCGGCACCAGCAGCAGCCCTTCCCGCTTGGCGCAGGCAAAGGAGGCGGGCAGGTTGCCCGCCGATTGATGGTCGGTGATGGCCACGCAATCCAGCCCCTTGAGCTTTGCCATGCGCAGGATATCACCCGGCGTCATGTCGTCATCCGCGCAGGGGGACAGACAGCTGTGGATGTGCAGGTCGTAATGCAGCGCCATCTCAGGCCGGCACGCCCTTTGCCGCCATGCGCCCGCAGATGGCGTACGCCGACAGCGGGCTGGTGATGACGGCGATGCCCTCATCCTGTGCTTTTTGAAGGGGCGCGCCGTCCATGGTGATGCCCTCGGGCAAAATGACGCACGCCATGTCGGCCAGGGAGGCCACCGCCACCACGTTCATGTGGGTCTGCACGGTAACCCAGGCCATGCCGGCGCGGCCATGGGCCATGACCCAGCTGAGCAAATCACAGGAATACCCGCAGGTGATGTCCCGGGGCGCCAAAGTGTCCGGCGTGAGCCGGGTGCCGTCAATGAGCGTAAGCAGTTCTTCTATGCGCACAGTGCCTCCTTGTATCCGCATGGGGTTTGCCTGTATCTTAGTCTGCGATGCCCGCAAAAGCAAGAAGTTGTGGGGAAATTGTCAAATCGCCTGCGTGCTCAGAGGAAGGCGGCGACTGAAATGACGCAGAAAACGCCCGTACCGAAGTGAAGGCGGTTGACTGTCGTAGAAGCCCAGTGGGAGGTTCGGAGGGCCGAAGCCCTCCGACTGCAATCCGCGCCAGCGGCGTGTACGGTGGCGCGGCAAGCCTTGCGTAGCAAGGGTTTCCTTGCCGTCTACCGCCCGGGAGCGTAGCGAGAGGTAGACGGCCAAAAAGCCAAACCGTCGAAAAACCTCAGTTTTTCGACGGACAAAGGGGCTGCCATTCGGCAGCCCAGTTTGTGGGTCTTATCGGTGCGCTCTTATGCCCGCTTGAAGAGGCGAATGAGCAGCAACAGTACCACCGCGCCAACCAAGGCGACCAGGATGGAGGGGACGTTGATGCCGGTGACCTCACCGCCGCCGCCGAACTGGTTGTAGAGGAAGCCGCCGATGAAGGCGCCCAGGATACCCACGATGATATCGCGGCCCGACAGACCAGTTTCCCGGTTGACGATCAGCCCGGCCAGCCAGCCGGCAATGGCGCCAACGACGATCCAGATAATGATTGTAGTAGTGTCCATGTTCTCTCTCCCTCTTCGCACACAGCCGGCTAAATTTTTGGTCTGCCGTGCGCTGTTATAGAGTTTATACCCCGGTTGCGCGCCCATTAATCAACATAACACGCAATCTTTATATATTTACCTATACCAATTAGCGTTAGAATAAATATTCTTTCCATATCTGTAAATTTAACCATGTTCAATAATCATCAAAGCGTGTGATATTTCCTTGTGTTTTGGCCTGCTTGCCGCTTCATCATATTGCACGAAAACAGCTGCCCCCGCCTATCAAGAAGGGGCAGCCGCGAGTAAATGTCGTGAAACTTTTTTGCCTGTTTGGCTATTCGCGCTTGGTTTGGGACATATCCACCATCTGCTGGGCCATGACGCGCAGGCGGTCCTTCAATAAATAGATACAATCCATCTCCACACAGTAGCCGCGAACGATATCCTCAGCGAAGGTGCGGCAACTGGGCGAGCCGCAGCTGCCGCAGTCGTAGCCCGGCAGGCGCTCGGCGATTTCTTCGGACTGTTCCAACATGCGGATGGCGCTGTCCATGTCCTCATCCAGGCGCATGACTTCATTGGGCAGAATGGGGCTGTCCATCATGAGCCAGGCGGTGTTCATCTCCTCCGCGGTGATGGTATCCTGCGGGTCGCGGGGTGGCAGGTGTTCGGCGATGTGGCGCAGGGCGTTTGCGGCCACGTAGTTGTTATCAAACACCAGGGGACCGCCCACACAGCCGCCGGGGCAGGCGGCGCACTCCAAAAAGTCCAGGTCGCTTAGCTTGCCCAGCTCCACTTCCTCCAGCACGCGGATGACATTGTCGATGCCGTCCACGCTGAGCACGTTGTCGTGCCCGGTGGCGGCCGCTTCGCCGCCGGCGCGCCCCCACTTCAGCCCCAGGGGCGTTGCGGTGGACGGGCGCTGGCTGTGGTGGTGCTCACTCAAATGCCCCAGCACCGCGCCGTATACCTCGGTCATGGAGATGGCGCCGTCGGCATGGGAGCGCTCCTGGCCGATGGGGTTGCGGATGGCGGTCATCTTGGCAGCGCACGGGGTGATGAACCACACGCCGATGTCGTCAGGCTTCACCTGACGGGCGCGGGCATACTCCCGTCTTGCCAGCAGGGCCGCCACTTCCATGGGCTGGCGCAGCGGCGCGATGTGGTCAATGAGGCCGGGGAAACGCACCTGTATCAGCCGGGTGACGGCGGGACAGGCGGAAGAAATCATCGGTCGGGGGTGCTTGGGTTTCTTCAGCATGCGGCGGGCCATGCGGGTGACGATGTCCGCCGCGCGGGCGACCTCGTATACATGGTCAAAGCCAATGGCCAGCAGGGCGTCCGCCACCTGGCCGACAGAGTGGGCCTGGCGCTGAAACTGGGCGAACAGCGAGGGTGCTGGCAACGCGATGTTGTGTTTGAAGGCTTTCAGGTCGTCCAGGGTGTTGGTTTCCGCCACCTTAGCGTGGTAGGCGCACACGCGGATGCAGGCACCGCAGTCGATGCACAGCTCCTTGATGATGTGCGCCCGGCCGCCGCGCACGCGGATGGCCTCGGTGGGGCAGTGCATCAGGCAGTTGCTGCAGCCCCTGCAGCGGTCCTTTTGAAGGCGGACGGAATGATACTGGTTGTCCATGTCCTTCCTTTCTAATTACAGTTGGAACGCCATGGCAATCTGCGTACCGACGCCCAGTTCGCTTTGAATGTTAAAGGTATCGGCGTTGCGCCGCATGTTGGGCAGGCCCATGCCCGCACCAAAGCCCAGGCCGCGGGCCTCCTCGTTGGCGGTGGAAAAGCCCTCGCGCATGGCAGCGGCGATGTCCTCAATGCCGGGGCCGCGGTCATTGGTGGTTAGCTCAATTTTCTCCGGGTTCACCCGCACGGTGAGTTCGCCGCCCAGGCTGTGGATGACCATGTTCAGCTCCGCTTCGTAGCTGGCCACCGACACCCGGCGCAGCACATCGGCCGGCACGCCCAGGGTGCGCAGCGCGCGCTTGATGTCAGCGCTGGCAACGCCGGCCTCGGCGTAGTTGCCGTGCACCACCTGGTAGGTCTTCTCGTGCTGCATGTCAGGCGCCCCGGGCGGTATCGTGGGGTTGCGCTGCCTGCGGCCACATGATTTGCGCGCCGCGCACGCCGCCCTCGTACATGAGTCCCGCGGCGGTGAACATGGTGTGCTTGCAGGTCATCACCACCAAGCCCAGTTCATCGGCGGCGTCCAGCACATCCTGCCCGGGCACCTTGCCGCGCACAAACACCAGGCATTTCAGGTCCAGCATTTCCGCGGTGCGCACCACATGCAGGTTGGTAAGCCCGGTCAGCAGCACGGTTTTTTCATTCACAAAGGCCAGCACATCACTCATTAAATCAGAGCAGCAAGCGCTGATGACATCCCGGTTCATGCGGTCTTCCCCGACCAGCACCTGCGCGTCCAGCACGCGGACCAATTCCTGAATCTTCATACCCTCACCCCTCTTTTGGTGGTTGTATTGTAGGCGAACTGTGTGCCCTTGTCAACGAATGGCCAATAAGCGCCTGCGAACAAAAAGGCAAAATTTCGCACATTATATAACGAAGATGCTGTTCAAAATGATTAGCATGTGATAAAATTGTGTAAACTTACAAAGGGTCCCCTATATCTACTGCCTTTTTCATGTAGACAAAACAGCAGAAAGGAATGAAGCGCATGGGCAAACTGATTGAGCACCTCAAGCGGATGGGCTATGCTTTCCAGGAGGGCAACCCCATTGCCACCGTACCGGTTGACGACCAGACCGTGACCATCAACGAGCTGCGGGTCGAATCGCCGGAGGGTCAGCTGATTTTGTTACGGCAGGACAGCACCCCCATCCTGTTCCCGGGCGATACTGACGGCATCCCGGAGAACGACCGCACGGGCGATGACGGCATACGCACCACGTGCATCCAGGTGTATCAGGATTATTATGACCTGGATGAAGAGGGCATCACGCTGCTGATGTACCGGTACTCCGGCCGCACCAAGGTGTACTTGGATGCCGAGAAAAAGCGCATCGGGCTGACCAGCATTAAAGAAGGTCCGCCGGAGGCGTTCTTCGTGCTGGATGAGTTCAACGTGGGTATGGGTGTGGGGCTGATTGAGACGGGCCGTTATGCCGATGGCCGGTTTGTGGCGCAAAGCGCCTCCGAATCGCTGTATGAAGACGCGGACGTGCTGCGCATGCACTTCACCCACCTGCCCGACCAGCGCAACGTGGAAGACGCGCTCATCATCCGCAAGATGGAGCGGGACTTCCGCCTGGGCCGCCACCGGGAGACCTTTACCTGTTCTGATTGCCTGGAGCGCAAGCACTGGCTGGACATCCCCGGCAACATCCAACAAAAGCTGGCGCTGCGACTGATGCGTAAGTGCGGCTGCAAAAACTGAAAAGAGGACTGACCATGACGAACCAGAAAATACCTGAAAGGGCATCGGACGCCATGATGCGCCGGCTGCCCGCCTACTACCGACAGCTGACTGAGCTGGAAGGTTTGGGCTTTATTGACCTGAGCAGCAAAGACCTGGCCCGCCGCATGGGGCTGACGGATTCGCAAATCCGCCACGACTTCAACGCCTTTGGCGGCTTTGGCCGCCGCGGCCGCGGGTACAATGTGGCGCTGCTTCGCCGCTCCATCGGCGACATTTTGGACATCAACCAGCCCCACAACCTCATCATCATCGGCGCCGGCAACATTGGCCGGGCACTGGCGCAGTATGGCGGCTTCCGCTCGGAAAGCTTCAAACTGCTGGGCCTGTTTGACATCAACGAAGAGCTGGTGGGCAAGAAGTTTGGCGGCGTGCGGGTGTACAACCTCAGCAGCCTCAACAGCTTCCTCAAGCGCCACCAGGTGGACATCGCCGTCATCGCCACCCCCAGCGACCGGGCGCAGCCCCTGGTTGACAACTTGGCTGCCGGCGGCGTGCGCGGCATCTGGAACTTCGCCCCGGTGGACCTGGTGGCGCCCGAAGGCCTGGTGGTCAGCAACATTCACCTGACCGACAGCCTGATGATGCTCACCTTCCGCATGCACGAGATGGAAGTGCTGGCGATGAAGAAACCCTGGGTGAAGGAGTAACCATTCGCCCGCAGGCACCCCTTCAAACAGCCTCCGTCATGCTGCGGACGGCTGTTTGATGTTTGTGGGCAAGGCATATGACAAAGGAACACAACCATGCATCGTGACCAGGAAATGCGTACGCTTGGCGGGGCGGACACCCCCGCGCGGCCCTTTTTGCCTGACGGAAACCGCCTGTCCGCCCGGCTGCTGTATGCCATCACGGCGCTGTTCTGGCTAAGCCAGTACGCCATCACGCCCTACATCAACGCGGAGCTGACACGCCTGGGGCAAAACGCCGCCTTCATGGGCCTGGTGGCGGGCGGATACGGCCTGGCCCAGCTGCTGGTGCGCATGCCGCTGGGCATGACCGCCGACCGCATTGGCCGCCAGAAACCGTTCATCATCATCGGCTGCCTGCTGACAGCGCTGGCGGGCGTGGGGTATCTGTTTTGGTATACACCCATGAGCTTTCTGGTGCTGCGCTTTGTGGCGGGCCTGTCCAGCGCCAGTTGGGTCAGCTTTACGGTGCTGTACAGCGGCTACTACCCGCCGCAGGAAGGGCCGCGGCGCATCAGCCAGTTAAACATCGCCAACCAGGCCGGACGCTTGCTTGGCTATATCGTGATTGGCGCGTTGGTGGGCCGCTATGGCCTGGGCATCGCCTTTCAAACGGGGGCAGCGGTTGGGGCCAGCTGCCTGCTGCTGAGCCTGCTGGTGAAGGACATTCCTCGCCCGCGGGGCGGTATGGCGCTGAAGGGCTTGATAGACGTCGCCAAGGACCGCAACATGCAGGTGACCTCGCTGCTGGGGCTGCTAACGCAGGTGGTGGCCTTTGGCACGTACCTAAGCTTCGCCAATAACCTGGCCCTGCGCGTGGGTGCTACACCCGCACAACTCAGCTGGCTGAGCATTGTGCTGGTTGCCCCCACCGTGCTCAGCAACATGCTGGCCACCAGCCGGTGGTTTCGGCGCTTTACCCCAAAGGGCATCATTACGCTTGGCTTCTTGCTGGCCGCCCTTTACTGCGTGGCGGCGCCGCTGTGCCGCACGATGGAAGCGCTGCACGTCGCCCAGGCGCTGGCGGGCGTCTCCAGCGGCTTTACCTTCGCCATGCTGCTGGGCCAGTGCGTGAAGGACATTCCGCCCGAAAAGCGCAGCGCCGGCATGGGCTTTTACCAGACAGTGTACGGCATCGGTATGACTGTGGGCCCCATGGGCATGGGCGTGATGATTGACCTCCTGGGGCTGAATATCTCCTTTTTTGTGATGGGCGGGTTGGCGCTGCTCAGCGCGTACCTGACCCGCAAGCTGATGGCCTGAATGTTTCACGTGAAACAGGCGCCTCCGATGGGAGACGCCTGTTTTTATTACCAGTATGTGTTTGCGGCTACACTGGTGCGAAAGCCGGGCTTTACCTGCTGACGCCCTGCGCGCGCTTGGCGGCCCGCAGCAACCAGATGCTGAGCAGGGCCTGCACCGTCAGCCCCACCATCAGGATGATGGTGCCGTATAGCAGGATGCGCCAGGGCATATCCAGCAGGCCACGCAGGTGCAGGTACAGCATCACCGCCGTCAGCAGCAGCGCCCACCACGCGTGGCCCCGGCAGCCCTTCAGGCTGCGCATATCGCAGTCCGGCCAGAACAGCGCCTTGCCGGACGCCGCCAGCGCCGACAGACAGGCCAGGATGACCACCAAAGCGCTGGGCACCGAGCCCAGCAGCGCCATCCACACAATGATGCGCTGCGCCCCGGCCTGCACTAGCCCAGTCCAGGCAAGGCCGTATATTACCGCCACGGCAATCACGACCACAGCGGCCAGGGTGGTCACCAGCGCTGTTGCCTTTAGGGCGTTGCGGGCGCGCTGGGCGCCGCGTATCCACAGCCCGCGCCGCCCACGGGGCATGGTGTTGGCTTTGCGCCGCTTGCGGCCGGTTAAGCCCCGCACCATCAGCGTGCCGTACACCGCGGCCTGTATCAATACCATCACCAGCAGTAAGGCCGCCAACACACCATTTCGCCTGAGAAACTCCTTAGCTTCGCTGTTTTGCTCCAGCGCCGTGAACATTTCCTGGTTTTCGCCGGGCGAAAGCGCTTGCTTGCCCTCCGGCCAGGTGACCATGTAGCCGGGCTGGCTCAGGCTGGACGACGGCAGCGACAGGCTGTAGACCGTGCCGGGTGTTGCTGTCAGGTCCTGGGGGGTGAACGCTAGCATGCCCGTGCGCCCCACCTTGCCTTCGCGCACGGCCAACTGCAAATCGCCGCCCTGCGCCAGGGACAGCTCCACCCGGTAGGCGGCGTCCGCCGGTACCGTCAGCACCAGGGCATCACCGGACAGGGACAGCAGGGAGGAGCTGGGCGTTTGCTCCCCGCTTTCCACAAACACGTGGGAGAGCAGTTCGCGCCCGCGGTGGTCCAGCAGCCGTACCTTGGCTTCCGCGTTGACCAGCACCTGGCGGAAGAACAGTTTGTCTGTGCGCATGCGGTCCAGGTCGTCGTAGGCCATGAGCCACGCCAGGTACCCCTGGGGATAGTGCTCGTGCATCAGGTTGCCGGCAAACCCGGCATCCGACTGCCAGGGGTTGTCAAACGCGCCAAGGCTTTGGTACAGGTTTTCTCCCACGGCGTTGGCGAAGATGGTGAAAACGTTGTCCGCCATGTCGTTCATTTGCTTGCGCAGGCCGCTGTTTTGCCACAGCGCAGACACCGTGCCCTGCAGCATGCCCCACGGGCTGTCCTTCTTGTCCCACAGGCCAATGAGCAGCTGCTGGTAGTTTTCAGCGTATTCCTCATTTGTGGAAACCGTGCCGGCAAGGGTGGTCAGGGCGTTGAACAGCGTGCGGTTGCTGGTGATGTTCTGCCAGTAATCGCGCCCCATCATGCGGCGGTATACGGTGTTGACGGGGGCCGCGCGCCGGGCGTAGTCGCTGTTGATTTCAGGCGAGGGCAGGTAGTAGGTTTTGCCGTAGCGCCGGTAGCCCCAGTCACCAAAGGGCACCATGGGCACCGGGTCAAAGGCGCCCACGATGTTGAAAATGGAGGGATAGTTTTCCGCATTTTCCTGTCGGGTGACATTGGGTGTGGCAAAGGTATACGCGTACATGTCCTCCTGCTTGA
The DNA here is from genome assembly GCA_964345845.1 of uncultured Christensenella sp. Lineage (GTDB taxonomy): Bacteria > Bacillota > Clostridia > Christensenellales > Aristaeellaceae > UBA1038. The sequence continues at coordinate 12,107 of CAYFSN010000008.1, read as the reverse complement.
TGATGCCCTGCTCCATCAGCATGGCGGCTGTGCGGTTGGCGGTGGCGGCGGCGCGGCTGTAGCCGCTAATCCACACCTTCACGCGCCCGGTGATGCCCTGCTCGCTGATGTAGCGGCGGACATGTGAAAACACCTGGCGGGCAGCGCTGTCAAACCCTTCGTGGTGCATGGCGGTGCCGATGGTGAAGTTGCTTTTCCACTCATCCGCGTAGCCCCCGCCGCTGACGGCGACAGCCAGCAGCACAGTGTCCTCACCGTCTGCCTGCACGCGCTTCATGGCCACGGCACTGGCGATGGTCTGCACGCTGGGGGGAATGTCAAACTGATGCAGGCTGACATGTTCAAACTGTAGCTGCGTCAGGTAGGAGCGGATGTTGCGCCCGCGCTCCTGCAGGGTGCCATCCTTTTCCCGAAAGGCGGACAACGCCATGCCCAGCGACGACTGGGCCAGTTCATGCTGATACACCTGGCCCGCCTGCTGAAAGGCTTTTTCGTCAAAGGGGATGTCGTAGCTGACGTCCTGCCCGCTGCGAAACTTGGCCGTAGCGCTCAGCGCCTGCGCGCCTGGGGTGACCAACAACAGCACCAGAGCCAGCAGCCACGCATGTGCTTTGAACCATTGCCTGTTCACAAAATCACCTTCCCTGCGGTAGCATGCGGGCATTCTACCACAGGTTCAGCGTTTAGGGCACCGCAAAAAGCCGCCGGACAGGCGTCCGGCGGCGAATGTTGTTCGGCTGTTTACAGATTCACATCGTCGTTGCGATTACAGCAGCCAGGGGTCATCCTCGGGGTTGATGTAATCAGGGCCGTTGGTGTCAATCTCCCGGCCGGAGTCCACCGGCTTGGTGGGCTGGTTCAATTCCGGATGGGCGTTGTTGGCCTCGCGCCACTTCTGGCGGGACGTGCCGGGGTCCAGGCTCAGGTCCACGGTGTCCAGGTTGATGCCAAGCGCATCCGCCACGCCCTTGCCGTAGGCGGGGTCAGCCTGGTAGCAACGGAAGATGTGGCGGTGCTTGATTTGCAGGGTGCTGTCGCCCATGTTGCGGGCGGTGTTCTCAAACAGCACCTGCTGCTGCTCGGGCGTCATGGCGCGGAACAGTTCGCCCGGCTGGCTGTAGTAGTCGTGATCGTCCTCGCGGAAGTCGTAGCGGTAGATGTCGCCGCCGTCTTCCACGGGCAGCTCGTGGCTCAGGTTCTCCTGCCAGTTGCCGTAGGAGTTGGGCTCGTAGTGCAGCTCGCTGCCCACGTTGCCGTCCACGCGCATGAGACCGTCGCGATGGAAGCTGTGGGGGTGCTTGACTGCTTTGGGGCTGTTGACAGGAATCATGGCGTGGTTGACGCCCAGGCGATAGCGCTGCGCGTCGCCGTAGCTGAACAAGCGGCCCTGCAGCATGCGGTCGGGGCTGAAACTGATACCGGGCACCACGGAGGCGGGGTTAAAGGCCGCCTGCTCGACATCGGCGAAGTAGTTCGCGGGGTTGCGGTTCAACTCAAACTCGCCCACGGGCATCAGGGGGAAGTCCTTCTTGTGCCACATCTTGGTCAGGTCAAAGGGGTTGGTCTTCATCTCGCGGGCCTGGTCCTCGGTCATCAGCTGGACATACATGGTCCACTTGGGGAACTTGCCCTTTTCAATGGACTCATACAGGTCACGTTGATGGCTTTCGCGGTCCATGCCGACCACGGTGGCGGCTTCCTTGTCGGTCAGGTTTTTGATGCCCTGCTGGCTGCGGAAGTGGAACTTCACCCAGGTGCGCTTGTTGTCCTTGCTGATGAAGCTGTACGCGTGGCTGGAGAAGCCGTGCATGTGCCGAAAACTGGAGGGGATGCCCCGATCGCCCATGATGATGGTAACTTGTAAGAGCGCCTCGGGCAGGCTGGTCCAGAAATCCCAGTTGGTGTTGGGGCTGCGCATGTTGGTGCGCGGGTCACGCTTAACGGCGTGGTTGAGGTCCGGGAACTTCATGGGGTCACGGAAGAAGAACACCGGGGTGTTGTTGCCCACCAGGTCCCAGTTGCCTTCCTCAGTGTAAAACTTCAGCGCAAAGCCGCGAATATCCCGCTCGGCGTCGGCAGCGCCGCGCTCACCGGCCACGGTGGAAAAGCGAGCGAACATCTCGGTCTTTTTGCCCACCTCAGAAAAAATACTCGCCTTGGTATAGCGGGTAATATCGTGGGTGACCGTAAAGGTGCCAAAGGCGCCGGAGCCCTTGGCGTGCATGCGCCGCTCGGGGATGACCTCGCGGTCAAAGTGCGCCATCTTTTCCATGTACCAGACGTCCTGCATCAGCACCGGGCCGCGGGGGCCGGCGGTCATGGCATCCTGGTTGTTGGAGACGGGCGCGCCTACGTGGGTTCGCAGGGCGTTGGTGTCACCGACGGTTTCGTTGCGGCTGGGCAGCGGGGGGCCAAGGCCATTTTTGTCCATGGGGTTTTTCATGCAAGTCCTCCTCTTTCTTGGTTGGCCGCGCTTTCGCGGCAGTTGGGGCAAATGCCCCGGTAGTACAGGTCGCGTTGCGTTACTTCAAAGCCCTTCAGGCTTGGTGTACTGGCGGTGAGTTGCTCGGCCTCAAAGTTGTAGATGTGGCCACAGCTGTCGCAGTGGAAATGTCCATGGCTGTCCATCTCGATGTCGTAGCGCACGCTCTCGGCATCGATAAAAACAGGCTTTAACACGCCCTTGTCCACCAACAGCTTCAGCACGTTATACACTGTCGCCTTGGAGATGGGTGGCTCCGCCTGCCTGAGGGAAAACCAGATGTCCTCTGCCCGGGGGTGGTCGCGGCGCGCGATGAGGTCTTTCAATACAGCCAGCCGCTGATAGGTGGCGCTGATGCCATGCTGCTTCAGCATTTGGGCTGCGTCCGGTGTACGCTGCATGCTCACCCTCCTTTCCTGTTCCGTAGTTGTTAGATTCATTCTAATTTTACCCTGGGTCATTCCCTTTGAAACAACTGCACAGAAACCAAAGCCGCGGACGTATCGCCGCGGCTTTGGTCAAAATGTTTCACGTGAAACATGGGGGTTAACCGGCAGAAGATGTCTCCTGCTTGGTCTTCTTGTCGATGACGTGGCGGCTGGCCAGTTCACGGGCGACAACCTCCGGGGTGATGTCCATCTGCGCCATCAGCACCAGCACGTGGTAGCACAGGTCGGCGATTTCATAGACGGTCTCGCCCTGGTCGCCGCCCTTGGCGCCGATGATGACCTCGGTGCTTTCCTCGCCTACCTTTTTAAGGATTTTGTCCAGGCCCTTGTCAAACAGGTAGTTGGTGTAGCTGCCCTCCTTGGGCTGGGCGCGCCTTTGCTGGATGAGGTCATACAGCGCCTGCAGGCTGAAGGGAACTTCGCCTTCCAGCACCGGGTCAAAAAAGCAGCTTGTTTCGCCGGTGTGGCAGGTGGGGCCCTGGGGCCGCGCGCGCACCAGCAGCGCGTCCTGGTCGCAGTCCGCCGTTACGCTCACCACCCGCAGCACATGCCCGCTTTCCTCTCCCTTTTGCCACAGGCGCTGCCTGGAGCGGCTGTAAAACCAGCACAGCCCGGTTTCCAAAGTCTTTTGCAGACTTTCGGCGTTCATGTAGCCCAGCATCAGCACGCGGCCATCGTCCTGCCCCTGCACAATGGCGGGTATCAGCCCATTCTGGTCATACTTCAATTCCATCTCTACCCATCCATTCTGACGGGAATGCCCGCCTGCTTAAGCGCCCGCTTCAAGTCCGGAATGGCGACTTCTCCAAAGTGAAACACACTGGCCGCCAGCCCCGCGTCCACCTGGGGCACCTGCTCAAACAAAGTGATGAAGTCCTGTATGCTGCCGGCGCCGCCGGAGGCAATGACCGGCACGCGCACCGCGTCGCACACCTTCTGCAGAAGCTCCAGCGCGAAGCCCTGCTTGACCCCATCGGTGTCAATGGCGTTCACCACCACTTCGCCGGCGCCCCGCTCTACACAGCGCATAATCCAATCGATGGCTTCCAGGCCGGTATCCTGCTGCCCGCCGCGGGTGTAGACGCGCCAGCCATCCGCCACACGCTTGATGTCGCAGCTGAGCACCACACACTGGTTGCCGTAGCGCGCGGCCGCGCGGTCAATGAGGCTTGGGTCTTTCAGCGCGCCGGAGTTGACGCTGACCTTGTCGGCCCCGCAGCCCAGTACCCGCTCAAAGTCATCCAGCGTATTGATGCCGCCGCCCACCGTCAAGGGGATGAAGACCTTGGCGGCGGTTTCCTTCAAGATGTCGGTGATCAGCTTGCGGCCTTCGGTGGAGGCAGTGATATCGTAAAACACCAGTTCATCCGCGCCGTCGCGCACATAACGCTCCGCCAGGGTGACGGGCGAGTCCACGTCCTTGACGTCCATAAACTTGGTGCCCTTCACCACCCGGCCGTCCCGCACGTCCAGGCAGGGAATGATGCGTTTGGTAATCATGCGCTTTCCTCCAGTGCCGCTTTCAAATCAATGTCCCCGGTATATAGCGCCTTGCCGATGATGGCGCCGTATAGCCCCAGCGCCCTCAGGCGGCGCACATCCGCCATGGCGCTGACGCCGCCGGAGGCCACCACGTCAAACTGTCCCATTGCCTGCAGGCTTTGGTACAGGTCGTGGTTGGCGCCCTGCATGGCGCCATCCCGGCTGATGTCGGTCACAACTACGGTGCGCACGCCGGTCTGAGCCAGTTGTTCAAAGAACTGGTCGGCGGTCAGTTCCGCTAAATCTGTCCATCCGCGGGTGGCCACCCGGCCGTCCCGAATGTCCACGCCCACCGCCACGCGCTCGCGCAAGGTATGCACCGCTGTTTTTAGAAAGGCGGGGTCCTCCACCGCGGCGGTGCCCAGGATGACCCGGCTGACCCCGCTGTCCAGCAGCTTTTGCGCGGTAACCATGTCCCGGATGCCGCCGCCCACCTGTATAAACAGGCCGCTTTCCCGGGCGATGCGGGCAATGATTGAGTGGTTGGTGCCCTGGCCTGTGCGGGCGCCATCCAGGTCCACCAGGTGCAGGTGGGCCGCCCCCGCAGCCATGAAGGCGCGCACGGCGTCCATGGGGTCGTTTTCATAGACGGTCTGCCGCTGGTAATCGCCCTGGTACAGCCGCACCGCGCGGCCCGCCAGCAAATCCACCGCCGGAAAAACAATCATGAAGCCTCCTCACAAAACGCGCGCAGGATGTTGAGTCCCACCTGTCCGCTCTTCTCCGGGTGAAACTGACAGCCCCACACATTATCCTTTGCCGCCGCCGCCGTTACCCGGGTGCCGTAGGCGCAGTCCGCCACCACCCAGGGGCAGTCCACCGCGTGGTAGCTGTGCACAAAGTACACGTGCTGGCCTTCATTGATGTAGCGCAGCATGGGGTGCCCAGGCACGCAAAAGTGCAGGGCGTTCCAGCCGATATGGGGCACCTTCAGCGTCTGGGGAATCATCCCCTCAAGCCCAGTGACCCGGCCCGGCAACAGCCCCAGGCCCTGCCACTGCCCATGCTCCTCGCTTTGCTCAAACAGCAGCTGCATGCCCAGGCACAGGCCCAGCAGCGGCTTTCCCTTGTTCGCCTGCCGCACAATGACCTGGTCAAGCCCGGTGGCGCGCAGGCGCTGGGCGGCGTCGTGAAAGGCGCCCACGCCCGGCAGTATCAGCCCGGCGGCGTCTTCCAGCGCGCGCACATCTGAGGTGATGACGCTTTGCTGCCCCACAGCGCTCAGCGAACACTGTACCGAGTACAGGTTGCCCACACCGTAATCAACAATGGCAATCACAGGCTGCCCTTGGTGCTGGGCACACTGTCGCCCAGCCGTTCGTCCGGGCTGACCGCCTGGCGCAGCGCCCGGCCAAAGCCCTTGAACGCCGCCTCCAGAATATGATGGGTGTTAAAGCCGCTAAGCTGCTGAAAGTGCAGCGTCATGCCGGCCTCCCGCGCCACCGCCCGGAAAAACTCCCGAGCCAGCTCCGTATCAAAGGTGCCCACCTTTTGCGCCGGGATGTCCATGCGCCAGCCCAGCCAGCCGCGGCCGGACACGTCCAGCGCGCATTGCACCAGCGCTTCGTCCATGGGCAGCAACCACTGCCCATAGCGGGTGATGCCCCGCTTGTCGCCCACGGCCTGCTTTATGGCCTGACCCAGGCAGATGCCCGCGTCCTCCACCGTGTGGTGGTCGTCCACGTGTGTGTCACCAGTGCAATGCAGCGTCAAGTCCACCATGGCATGCCGGGTGAACAGCTCCAGCATGTGGTTTAAAAACCCGCAGCCCGTGTTGCTGTCATAGCGGCCGGTGCCATCCAGGTTCAGCTGCAATGTCACATCGGTTTCCTCGGTTTTTCGCACGATGTCAGCGGTTCTCATCGGCTTGCTCCTCCCACGATTTCCTTTAAGGCGGCCAGGCATTCGTCCATCTGCTCCCGGGTGCCGATGGTAATGCGCACAAACGCGCGGGTGCGCTCGCCGCCAAAGTACCGCACCAATATGCCGCGCTTTTTCAGCGCCAGGTACAGCGCCTCCCCGCCCATGGCGGGGTGCTTGGCAAACACGAAGTTGGTCAGGCTGGGCAGCACGGTAAACCCAAGCGCCTTTAACTGCCTGGCGGTGTGCTCCCGCACCTGCATGACAGCGCGGGCCTGCATCTGGTAGTGGTCCTGCTCGCCCACAGCGGCCAAACCCGCCAACTGCGCGAGCCGGTCCACATTATAGGGGTTGATGGCGTTTTTTAGCTTGCGCAGGTCGCGTATCAGTTGTGTCGGGCCAATAGCGTAGCCCAGGCGCAGTCCCGCCAGCCCGCGGGACTTGGACATAGTTTGCACCACCACGATGTTCTCATGGCGGTTCACCAGCGGCACACAGCTGTCGGCGCCAAAGTCCACGTACGCTTCGTCCACCAGTACCACATGGTCCGGGTTGCTTTCGGCGATGTGCGCCACCTGGCGGGGCAGCAGCGCCTGCCCGGTGGGGGCGTTGGGGTTGGCCAGCACAATCAGCTGCTTCAGGCCCAGGTAGTCCCGGTCATCCATGGTGTAGTCATCCCGCAGCGGCACCCGCCGGGCCTTCACGCCGTGCAGGTCGCACAGCACCTGGTACAGCCCATAGGTGACATCCGCGAAGGCGGCGCCGTGCTGTCCCCAGGCCATGAAGGCGAAGCTTAACAGTTCATCAGAGCCGTTGCCGCACAGCACCTGCTCCGGCTTTACCTGATAGAGCGCTGCGATAGCCTGGGACAGCTGAACGCACTCCGGGTCCGGGTACAGGCGCAGGTCGGCCATGTGCCCGGCGGTGATGGCTTTTAGCACCGCGGGTGCCGGCGCGAAGGGCGATTCGTTGGTGTTCAGTTTCAGGTACTGCCTGTCCTGGGGCTGTTCGCCCGGCACATAGCTGTCAAACAGGCTGTAGCGCGGCGCCATAAAACGGCTCATGGCTGCGCCTCCCCTGCGGTGTCCAAGCGCTTCATGATGCTGCGGGCGTGAGCGTGCAGCCCCTCGCGGTCGGCAAACAGCGCCGCCTCCGGCCCCTCCCGGCGCAAGGCATCCCGGGTATAGTGGCAAAACTGTATCTTTTTGACGAAGTCATCCACGGAAAGGGCACTGGCGAAGCGCGCGGTGCCGTCTGTGGGCAGGGTGTGGTTGGGCCCGGCCAGGTAGTCGCCCATGGCCTCAGGGCAGTCCCGCCCCAGGAACACGCTGCCGGCGTTTTTCACCCGCCCCAGCCAGGCAAAGGGCTCGCTGACACACAGCTCCAGGTGTTCGGGCGCAAGGGCGTTGGCCACATCCATGGCGGTTTCTATGCTGTCTACCACCAGCAGCCTGCCGCGGCTTTGGATGGACGCCTCGGCGATGTCCCGCCGGGGCAGCACCGCCAGTTGTTTCTCCAACTCTTTCGCCACAGCCCGCGCCAGGGGTTCGCTGTCGGTCACCAGTACCGCCGAAGCCAGTTTGTCGTGCTCCGCCTGGCTGAGCATATCGGCCGCCACCAGCACGGGGTCGCTGTCACCGTCCGCCACGATGAGGATTTCGCTGGGGCCGGCAATCATGTCAATGGCCACCCGGCCAAACACCTGGCGCTTGGCTTCCGCCACCCAAGCGTTGCCGGGGCCGACGATTTTGTCCACCTGGGGCACGGTCTCCGTGCCATAGGCCAGCGCCGCGATGGCCTGGGCGCCGCCGACCTTGAAGATGGTGTCCACACCTGCCACATGAGCCGCCGCCAATATGCTGTTTGCCACCTTGCCGTCTTTGCCCGGCGGGGTCACCATGACCACTTCCGGCACCCCCGCAATCATGGCGGGGATGGCGTTCATCAGCACCGAAGAGGGGTAGCTGGCGGTGCCGCCCGGCACATACAGCCCCACCCGGGACAGGGGCACCACCTGCTGCCCGGTGGTGACGCCCGGGCGGTCGTTCAGCAGAAAGCCTGTGCGCTTTTGCCGGCTGTGAAAAGCGCGGATGTTGTCTGCCGCCGTGTTCAGTACGCGCATAAAGTCCGCGTCGCAGGCAGCCACGGCGTCGCTGATTTCCCCAGCGGATACGCGAAGCTCCTCTAACGCCGCACCGTCAAAACGCAGGGTCAAGTCTTTGAGCGCCGCGTCTCCCCGCATTCGCACCTGATCGATGATACCTTTCACATCGGCCGATACGTCGGCAGGCTTTGGCGCCGCGGCGAAGACACTGTCGCGGCTGGCGTCCTTCAAAAATGTCACATCTATCATACGATGCCCTCCAGCCCGGCCACCAGCCGGTTCATGGTTTCCTGCTTAAACTGGTACGCCGCCTTGTTGGCTATCAGCCGGGCGGAGATGTCAAACAGCGTATCGGTCGGCTCCAGGTCGTTTTCCCTCAGCGTGGTGCCGGTTTCCACAATGTCCACAATGACGTCAGACAGCTTCAGCAGCGGCGCCAGTTCAATGGAGCCCGACAGCTTGATGATGTCAATGGAGCGGCCCATATTTTCAAACCACTGCTGCGCCACCCGGGGAAACTTGGTGGCCACCTTCAGCGTGCGGCCGGGGTCGTCCACAAAGCCCTTCTTCGCGGCCACCGCCATGCGGCAACGGCCTATGCCCAGGTCCAGCAGTTCGTAGATGTCCGGCTGCTGTTCCATCAGGGTGTCCTTGCCGCACACCCCCAGGTCGGCAGCGCCGCGCGCCACATAGATGGCCGCATCAGACGGCTTCACCCAGAAGTAGGTCACGCCCCTTTCCGCATTTTCAAACAGCAGTTTGCGGCTGTTTTGCGTCAACTCCGGGCAGGGGTAGCCCGCGCGGGCCATCAAGTCGTATGCCTTTTCCCCCAGCCTGCCCTTGGGCAAAGCGATTCTAAGCATCGTCCCCCTCCTGTGCGTATCCCTCCAACTGGTCCAGGTACACCGCGAAGCCGATGGCCCCGGCCTGCTTGCCCATGCGGCGCATCAGCGGGTCGTAGCGCCCGCCGGCCAATATGGTGCCGGGCAGGCCGCTTAAGTACCCCTTGAAGAGGATGCCGTCATAGTAGGCGGCGTCGGTGCTGAGGGAAAAGTCAATGCGGCAGCGGCCATTGCAGGTTACCTGCCGCAAGGCTGCGACACCTTCTTTCAGCGGCTGCGCTTCGTCTGGGTTCAGCTGCGGCAATACGTCCTCCGGTGTGCCGCTGAGCAGCACCAGTTCCTCGATGGGGGCCGCGGTCAGGCCCTGCTGGGCGCACAGCGCCCTTATGCCGTGCAGGTTCTTTTGCCCCATCAGCTTAAGCAGCTGCTTTTGAAGCGCCGTATCCCCCGTGCAGGCGTTCAGCCGCGCGCGTATCAGCCCCATGTCGGACAGCGTCAGCATATAGTCGCCCGACAGTTCATGTAAACTGCTCGCCGCCAGGCCCAGCACCTCCGCTGCCTCCTGTTCGCCGATGCTGCCCAGGCATTCCAGCCCCAGCTGCATGATTTCCTGAAACTCGCCTGTGTCCGGGTCCGGCCGGTACACGTTCTCCAGGTAGTGCAGCCGCTGGGTGGCGCCCGGCACAAAGCTTTTGACGATGGACAGCGTCACATCCGGCCGCAGGGCCTTTAAGCGCCCGCCCATGTCGGTAAAGGTGAGCACATGCTCTGACAGCAGGTAGTCCCGGTTGCGGGCGTACAGGTCGTAGTGCTCAAACTTGTTCATGCGAAAGCGGGCATAGCCGCTTCGCGTATACAGCTCGCGCAGTTTCAGCGCCGCGCGCTCCTGTTGGGTCAGGATGCTTCCATCAATCCGCATCCGCGTCCTCCTTTTGCTTTAGGCGGTTCAGCACGGTGCGGTAGCCGCCGGGGCCGTAGCGCAGGCAGCGGTTCACCCGGCTGATGGTGGCGGTGCTCATGCCCGTTTGCCGGCCGACGTCCTGGTAGTTGGCGCCGATGTCCAGCAGCCGTGCCGCCTCCAGGCGGTTGACCATGTCGTTGACCTCCTGAATGGTGCACAGATCCTCCAGCAGCGCCTGGCATTCCTGCGCGTCCTTCAGGCTCAGCAGCGCCTGGTACAGCCGCGCCCGCGCCGGGTCATCCTGTAAAGCCATGCCGAATCCTCCTCTTGAAAGCATAACGGCATTTTATCACTTTATCACGCTAAAGCAATAGGGTGGCAGCGGCTTCCCTGTTTTTTCGTTGTACGGTTTTCGCCAGGCGGCAGGGCTTTCCCGTTTTCTGCGCCGCAGGGTGGTGTGGCAGGCGTTGACGGTGATGCGCGTCAGCCAGGGGCGCACCTTGCCCCAATCCTTTAGGGTGTGCAGGCTGGCATAAGCCTTCATGGTGGCCTGGCTGACGGCGTCCTCCGCGTCGTGGGCAGAGCGCAGCATGCTCAGCGCCACCCGGTACATGCCGGCGCGGTGCTGTGTCAAGGCGCTGATGAAGCGCTGGTCCTGCCTCTCTTTGAGGGACACGCTGTTCCTCCCTTTGTATCGCGATACAACCTATAGACGCCGCAGCAGCGCAAATGTGTGCATGGGCGCAAAAATCTATTAAAAAAGGAACCCCGGCGCGCCGGGGTTCCTTCGGAAAAATGCTGCATGTGCTGAACGAATGCGTTCAGCATTCAGCGTCAGGGCGCGATGCGGGTGAGGCCCTCGATGGTGTAGGTGCCGGTGAGGCCAAACTCCAGCGTGTCGGTGATGTGGGGCTTGTACTCGGCGCCGGTGTACTGGGCCATACCGCCCACGTTATACACCTTGCTCATGTCCCAGCCGCGGGCCTTCATGATGTTCATCAGCATGCCCACGCGCCCGCCGGACTGACACATGATAAACAGCGTCTTATCCTTGGGGAACAGCACTTCAAGCAGCTGGTCGCTCTCTTCATATACGGGCACGGGCTCGGTGGGGGTGCCGCCATACAATTGGGGCAGCTCCGGGTTGGTATGCGCTTCGGCGTTGAACACCAGGGCGAAGAAGGGCACCACTTCAAAGTTGCGGAAATGCTTTTTCAGGTAGTCTTCAAAGTCGCGGGTGTCAATGTAGAGCACGTCATCTCGGTTGAGGTAGTTGATGAGGTTATCCGCGTTGATGGCCGAACAGGTGGGGCCAAAGTCGCCTTCGGTGCAGGGCACTTCTTCGGTGGCGTCCTTGGAGGGCTTGTAGGTTTTGGTGGTGTCAACCGGGGCGGGCAGCTCTGACAGCGTAATGGTGAGCACGTCTGCCGCCGCTTCTGCCTTTTGTTCCTCGGCCTTCACTTCTTCCGCCGCCGGGGCTTGGGCCTTCAGGCTTTCATCGTTGGCAAAGAAGGGGTCGGTGCCGTGGTGGCGCATCAGCGCCTGCACCATGCGCAGGATGTTGTTGGTGGACACCGTGGCGCCCGTCCAGGTATCCAGGGTATAGTCCGCGCGGCCTTCGCCGGCCTGATAGTCCGCCAGCTGGATGTCGGCGATGGTGTTCAAATCCTTCAGATCGGCGTAGGTTTTGTTCACCAGGTAGGGCACGTACTGCTCGTTGATCTGTTCAAAGGTCTGTCCGGAGGGGATGGGATTGCTGTCGCCCCAGAAGCCGGCGGTGTACTTGCCGGTGCCATCCGGGCCAAAGCTCAGCGTCTTCACCGCGGCATCGTTTAACAGGCCGCTTTCCGGCAGGGTGAGGTCGACATAGGCGGTGGTCCAGTAGTTGACATCAGCGGAGCGGCAAGTGCAGGAAATGAAGGTGACC
>CAYFSN010000007.1:27264-42624 GCA_964345845.1 uncultured Christensenella sp. | reverse complement strand
CCATCGCCTTGGCCGGGGACCCGGAAATACTGATATGTGATGAGCCTACTACCGCGCTGGATGTGACCGTGCAAGCCAAGATTCTGGAGTTGATCAACCAAATAAAGGCGGAGCGCAACCTGTCAGTTGTGTTCATTACCCATGACCTGGGGGTGGTGGCGAATATGGCGGACAGGGTCAACGTGATGTACGCGGGCAAAATTGTGGAAACCGGCACCAGTGAGGAGATTTTCTTCAGGCCGGCGCATCCCTATACCTGGGCGCTGCTGAGCTCCATGCCCGACCTGCACACCAAAGAGCGGCTGGAGGCCATACCCGGCACGCCGCCTAACATGATTTATCCACCCAAGGGTGACGCCTTTGCGGCGCGCAATCACTACGCACTGAAGGTGGACTTTGAACAAGAGCCGCCAATGTTTAAACTATCCGATACACACTATGCGGCCACGTGGCTGCTGCACCCCAAAGCCCCCAAGGTGGAGCTGCCGGAGGTGCTTGCAGCGCGCATTAAACGAATGAAGGAAAGCGGCGCAATCCATGACTGAATCAAAGTATTTGCTTGAAGTAAAAAACTTGCGCCAATACTTTACCAGCGGCAGGGGAAAGAACAAGCTGCAGGTGAAGGCAGTGGACGATGTCAGCTTTGGCGTGAAACCCGCTGAGACTTTTGGGCTGGTGGGCGAGTCCGGCTGCGGCAAGACCACCACCGGACGCACCATCATACGGCTGTACAACCCTACTGGTGGTGAAATGTACTTTGGCGGACGGGACATAGCCGGCAAGATGAATGCCGACCTGCGCAAATACCTGACCGACAACATCGCCATGATTTTTCAGGACCCGATTGAGTCGCTCAACCCGCGCATGACCATTGAAGAAATCGTCAGTGAAGGGCTGCGCGTGCGCGGCATGACAGATAAAGCTGAACTGCGCCGCCGGGTGTATGACATGCTCAACAAGGTGGGGCTGACCGAAGAACACGCGACGCGCTACCCACATGAGTTTTCCGGCGGTCAGCGCCAGCGCGTTGGCATTGCCCGCGCCATGATTATACAGCCCAAGATGATTATTGCGGACGAACCGGTTTCAGCGCTGGACGTTTCCATCCAGGCGCAGGTCATCAACCTGCTGAATGAACTGAAGAACGAAATGGGCTTAACGGTGCTGTTCATTGCTCACAACTTGTCCGTTGTGAAGTACTTTTCCGACCGAATTGGCGTCATGTACTACGGCCGTCTGGTGGAGGTAGCCCGGGGCGATGACCTGTATGAAAAGCCTGTGCACCCCTACACCCGGGCACTGTTGTCCGCGATACCAGAGCCGAACCCCATCACGGAAAAAACCCGAAAGCGCATCGACTACGAGCCGGCGCGCGACCATGACTACACGGTGGAGAAGCCCTCCATGGTCGAGTTTGAGGACGAGCACTTTGTCTATTGCTCCCCCTCTGAGTTGGCGCGTTACCGCAAGGAATACGGCAAGAAGGCTTAGGTCATCGCCCAAGCTGAGCATGTGCAATCAATGTAGACAAGTCCGATTCGAGCGAATTTGTCCACTTTTTGCTTGCGGGGCAGTAAAAACTGTGGTAATATCATTTTTGCTGCAAAGCACAAGCTTTAGGGGAGGTGAAAACGATGCCGAACATCAAGTCATCCATCAAACGCGTTAGCGTCAACAGGAAGAAGAACCTGCGGAACCGCAAGGTCAAATCCGGTGTGAAGACCGCAGTGAAGAAATATAACACTGCCCTCGCGCAGGATGGCGGCGCGACCCAGAAGGAGCTGAGCGCTGTCTCCTCCTCTTTGGATAGAGCCGCTGCCAAGGGCGTTCTCCACAAGAACACCGCGAACCGCAAGAAGGCCCGCCTGGCCAAGGCGCTGAACAAAGCCGCCGCCAACTAACGGAAGCCTTCCATCCGCCCTCGGGCGGTTTTTTTGTGCAAATATATGTATTATGCTGTTTGCGTAGCGCATTACATCTTTTTACGGTGCATCAGCAGGAGGGGTTTAGGTATGGGCATACCACCCGTGGCAGAAGCAGAGCGACTCATCACTTGGGCGCAGGAACGCAACCCTGGCCAGTGGATTAACCATGCGTATACGGCGGCGCGCGCGGCGCGCACCATCGCCGCTGCCTGTGGTATGGACACTGACCGCGCGTATGTACTGGGTTTGCTGCACGATATTGGGCGCTACGAGGGCAAAAGCTTCCTGCGGCACGTGATCGCCGGGCACGACTTGATGATGGCTAAGGGGTACGGAAAAGCCGCGCTCATTTGCCTGACTCATTCTTTTCCCATGCCACAGTTAAGCGTATACAGCGGGAAGAATGACTGCACGCCGGAGGATACCAAGCGCATCCAAACGCTGCTTGATGAAGCGGTGTACGATGATGAGGTGCGCCTGATACAGTTGTGCGATGCCATTTCGTTGCCCGACCGCGTGACCGTCATGGAACAGCGCTTGCTGGAGGTGGCGATGCGCCATGGCGTCTCCCCGCAGTCTCCTGACAAATGGCGCAGTTTTCTCGCGATAAAAGAACACTTCGACCGCAAGTGCGGCCGAAGTGTGAATGGTTTGTTCCGAGACGAAATTGTCGCGGGTTTGATGTAATGCTGTTTACAGCGCTGCCGCGATTTGCGCAGCCAGCGCGACATTGTTAAACACCAACTGAATATTGCTCTTCAGGCTGTCGCCGCCAGTCAGCTTGACCACCCGGTCCAGCAGGAAGGGGGTGATGGCCTTGCCGTGGATGCCCTGTTCGTCGGCGTCTTTCAGCGCTTGGGCGATGGCGTTGTCAATGGTTTCCTTGGGCATGGCGTATTGCTTGGGGATGGGGTTTGCAATCAGCATGCCGCCTGGATAGGAAAGGGCGCGCTGGGCGCGAATGGCATCCGCGATTTCCTTGGGCGTATCCATACGATAGTCCACCGGGAAGCCGCTTTTGTCGGTATAGAAGGCGGGCAACTCCTCTGTGCCATAGCCAACCACGGGTACGCCCTTGGTTTCCAGGTATTCAAGCGTCAGGCCGATGTCCAGGATGCTCTTGGCGCCGGCACAGACCACCGCCACGGGCGTCTGCGCCAATTCTTCCAGGTCGGCGGAAATGTCCATGGTAGTTTCGGCGCCGCGATGCACACCGCCCACGCCGCCGGTGGCAAATACCTTGATGCCGGCAAGCGCCGCGATAATCATGGTGGCGGCGACTGTGGTGGCGCCGTCCTCTCCGCGGGCGATGAGCACGGGCAGGTCACGCCGGCTGGCTTTTTGCATGCTCAGGCCGCTGCGGCCCAGGTAGTCCACCTGGTCAGGGGTCAGGCCCGCGCACAGTTTTCCGCCGATGACCGCGATGGTGGCGGGCTCCGCGCCGTTTTCCCGGGCGATGCGCTCGCAGGCGAGGGCGGTTTCCACGTTCTGCGGGTAGGGCATGCCATGGCTGATGATGGTGCTTTCCAGCGCGATGACGGGTCGGTTTTCGTTCAGGGCCGCTTGTACCAGCGGCGAGATGCTCAGATGCTCCATTTGCTTTTCACTCCCGGTTCACTGTCGTTTAGGTGTTTGTCCGCGCTGGAGATACCCATTTGCGCGGTTTCATAAGGGTTCAATCCTTGGGCGATGGCCAGCGCAATGCCGGCTGTCATGGCGTCCCCGGCGCCGGTTGCGGGTTGGGTGGAAGGGTGCAGCGCGCTGATGTGCTGGGATACACCCTGGGCTTCCAGCCACAGCCCTGCCCGCCCCATCGACAGGTACACCTGCTGAACACCCAGGTCGCGAAGGGCTTTGGCGGCTGGTTCAGGGCCCACCTTTCCGGTATAGTGCCGCGCTTCCAGCAAGTTGGGCTTCAGCGCGGTCAACTGGTGCAGTATGGGGCGCAGCCTGTCTGCTTTCACTGCGCTGACAGGGTCAGCGATCAGCGGTGCGTGGAAGTGTACCGCGGCTGCCTTCAGCGCTGACTTACTCAAGTTGGCATCTAACACACAGGCGGAGAACACATCCTGCGGCACTGACGTGATGTGTTGCGCTGTCAGGTGCGCCATGGCCTGCATGTCGTTGATGGCGGCGGTCATGTCGCCCTGGTGGTCGTGTATGGCCAGGTACATGCATGCGGGGCCCGGCACACGCACAGCATAGGTTAAACCAATGCCCCTCTGTTCACAGGAAGCCGCCAGCGCGTGCGACAGCACATCGTCCCCAATAACCGTCAGCAGTTCCACCGGGGCACCCAGCTGGCGCAGCGATGCCGCGATGTTGCGCCCGACGCCGCCGGGACGCAGTTGGATGCTTCCCGGCAAGGAATCGCCCGCGGCAAAAGCACCAGTGGGTGTACCCAGGATATCCATGTTCAGGCCGCCAATGACAAGAATGGGTTTCATCTTTGCTTCACCATCCATCCGGATATTGCACGAACAACATTGATAATCAGCGCCGCCATGAAGGCCCAGTCCACGCTTTTGACTGCGATGTCGCCTGGGAACAGGCGCACTGTCAGCATGATGAGCGCGGTGTCCAGCACCGTGCCCAGCAGCCCCAGGGTGAGCACGTTAAAGGCAATGAGCAACAGGCGCGCCACCGGGCGCAGCAATAGGTAAAACAACATCAGTGTGGCGCCGGCTAACAGCGCCACCTCCAGACTGCGGCACCACAGGCCAAACAGCAGCCAATCCGCCAGGGGAAAGGCCAGGGCACCCGCCAAATAGCGAAACGCGAAGCGAAACACTACGGCAGCAGCCCTTCGCCGATGAGCATACAGTCGCCAAAGCTAAAAAACCGATAGCGTTCCTGCACCGCGTGCTGGTAGGCGTTCAGGGCGTTTTGGGTTCCCATGAACGCGCTGACCAGCATCAGCAGGGTGGACTTGGGCAGGTGAAAGTTGGTCAGCAACACATCCACAGCACGCAGGGGAACGCCGGGGTGGATGAAAATGCTGGTGTCGCCCTTGCCGGGGTGGATGATGCCCTGTGTATCCGCTACAGTTTCCAGGGTGCGCACGCTGGTGGTGCCCACGCACACGACCCGTCCGCCATTGGCGCGCGCCAGGTTGATGGCGTCCGCCGCTTCCTGGCTGACTTCATAGTACTCGCTGTGCATCAGGTGTTCGTCCACGTCATCCGCCTGCACCGGGCGAAAGGTGCCCAGCCCCACATGCAACAAAATGGGCACGACGGCGACACCCTTGGCCTGCACCTGCTCAAGTACCTGTGGTGTAAAGTGAAGGCCCGCAGTCGGCGCCGCGGCGCTACCGTCCAGTTTGGCGTACACGGTCTGGTACTGTTCCGGCTGCTGCAGCTTCTCGTGAATGTAGGGCGGCAGGGGCATTTCGCCCAGGCGGTCCAGCAGTTCTTCAAAAACGCCTTCATACTCGAACCGCACAATGCGCCCACCGCTTGGCAAACTGCTTTGTATGCTGGCGCGAAGCAGACCCTCACCAAAGGAGGCCCTGGCGCCTTCGTGCAGCCTGCGCCCTGGTTTGACCAGCGCTTCCCATGTATGCTGGTCCAAGCGCTTAAGCAGCAAAAACTCCACGGGTACACCGGTTTCATCCTTGACGCCAAGCAAGCGCGCGGGAATCACCCGCGTGTGGTTGATGACCAACACATCCCCGGAACGCAAAAAAGACGGGAAGTCGAGAAACACATGGTCTTCCCGGCGTTCGTTTTCCCGGTTGCACACCAACATGCGGCTGGCATCCCGCGGGTGTGCGGGGTGCTGGGCAATCAGTTCCGCCGGCAGATGATAGTCAAAGTCACTTGTCTTCATCAAACAGGCCCATTTGTTCCGTATCCCGTTGGCTTTGGGTAGGCGGCGGTGTTTTCCCCAGGTGGCGGTAGGCTAGGTCGGTGGCAATGCGCCCTCTGGGGGTGCGCTGAATGAAGCCCAGCTGTAATAGGTACGGCTCATAAACGTCTTCAATGGTGATGGCGTCTTCGCCAGTGGCGGCCGCCAGGGTATCAAGCCCGACTGGCCCGCCGCCAAACTTGTCTACCATGGTCAACAGCACGTTGCGGTCCACACGGTCCAGCCCCAGCTCGTCCACATCCAGCATATCGAGCCCTTCGTGGGCAACATCGCGGGTGATGCGTCCGTCCGCCCGCACCTGGGCATAGTCGCGCACGCGCTTGAGCATGCGGTTGGCGATGCGCGGTGTACCGCGGCTGCGGCGGGCGATTTCGTTCAGCCCCTCCTCATCGCTGGGCATGCCCAGTATCTGCGCTGAGCGGCGCAGAATCTGCGCCAGTTCTTCGGGGGCGTACATCTCCAGGCGGAACACCATGCCAAAGCGGTCACGCAGCGGGGCGGACAGCTGACCCGCCCGGGTGGTGGCACCCACCAGGGTGAAGCGCGGCAAATCCAGCCGCATGCTGCGGGCGGTGGGCCCTTTGCCAATTATGATGTCCAGCGCGCCGTCTTCCATAGCGGGGTACAGCACTTCTTCCACCGCGCGGCTGAGGCGGTGAATCTCGTCGATGAACAACACATCGCCGCTGTTGAGGTTGGTGAGGATGCTGGCCAAGTCGCCCGGCCGGTCGATGGCGGGGCCGGAGGTGATGCGCACATTCTGGCCCATTTCGGCCGCCACGATGCAGGCCAGGGTGGTTTTGCCAAGCCCCGGCGGGCCATACAGCAGGATATGGTCCAGCGCGTCGCGGCGCTTAAGCGCTGCCTGAATGTAGATGTTCAGGCTGCTTTTCACCGACTCCTGTCCCACATAGTCCCTTAGCGCCCGGGGACGAAGGGACAACTCGATGTCGCCGTCCTCCTGGCGGACATCAGAGGTTAAAATCCTGTCGTTTTCCATGGTTATCCTTTCGCCATGCCGCGCAGGGCCAACCGCACCAGCTCACCTGACGCGCTGCCCTCAGGCAGCTCTTTGTGTACCTGGCTGATGGCGCGCGCCGCCTCTGACTGGGTGTAGCCAAGCGATTCCAACGCCAGGATGGCTTCGGCTACGGCGCTGTCTTCCCGCTGCTGCGGCAGCCCCGCCAGGGCCTCCCCGCCGCTTAGGTCTTCCGCGGTCAGTTTGTCCTTCAGCTCCAGAGCCAGGCGCTGCGCGGTCTTTTTTCCAATGCCTGGTGCTCGGGACAGCGTCACGGCATCGCCTGTCAAGATGGCAAGGGTCAAGTCACCCAGCGGCATGGCGGCCAGCACATTCAGCGCGGTGCGCGGGCCAATGCCGCTGACACCGGTCAGTTTTAAGAACATGTTTTTCTCGTCCGGGGATACGAAGCCGAACAGCTCCATGGCCTCCTGGCGCACACTCAGCCAGGTATATACCTTCATGTACTCGCCCCGTGCGGGTGCTGCGGCCAGCGTGGCGTGGGTGCACAGCAGCTGATAGCCCACCCCGCCGGCGTTGATGACCAGTTCGCCGGGGCCCTTATACTCCAATGTGCCTTCGATAAACGCGTACATACTTCCTCGTTACTTCATTCGAAACTGTAATCTCGCAGGGCCGGTGTTTAAGTGCGTGACCGCTGCGGCCACCGCGTCCGCGGCGTCATCCGGCTTGGGTGCCTGGTCCAGCCGCAAAATCAACTTGACCATTTGCTGTACCTGGGCCTTGTCTGCCTTGCCATAGCCTGTGATGCCTTGCTTAATTTGCATGGGCGTATACTCATAAATCAGCGGCGTATACGTGGCGCAGGCCGCGATGGCCACCCCGCGGGCAGCGCCCACGGTGAAGGCAGTGGTGACATTGCGGTTGAAAAACAACTCCTCAAACACGACTTCATCGGGCTGGTATTCCGCCAGCAATTGCTGCACCGCGCGGCTGATTTCGCACAGGCGGTCCTGAAAACGCATATCCGCCGGTGTTGAAATGACCCCACAGGCCACATAGATGGGGTGTAAAGTCCCTTTATCAACGACCCCCCAACCCAGCGTTGCCAGCCCCGGGTCAATGCCCAATACGCGCATGTGCCACCTCACTTCACAGGCATGATAATTCATGCGTGTGATCGCTGTCAAACCGCTGAGGCGTCCTCCCAGCGGGCCAGCAGGCGCTCCACATGATAGCGGGCGTGGCTGGCGCTGAGGGCCTCTTCCTGGGCGCTGGGGGCGGCCTCACCCATCAGCCCCATGAACTGGCTTACTTTCAGGCCCAGTTTCTCCTGAATGTCAGCGTCGCTGCCCTTGGGGCTGACCAGGTAGTAGCACAGCAGCGAGTCTTGCTGGCCGATGCGGTGCGCCCGGTCCTCCGCCTGGCTGTGTACGGCGGGGGACCAGTCCAACTCGCCAAACACCACCACGGTGGCCCGCTGCAGGTTCAGCCCGCTTGCCGCGCGAAGGGATACACAGCACAGGTCTGTGCGGCCCGCCATGAAGCGCTCCACGCTCTTTTGCTTTTGCTGGGCAGTTTCCCGGCCGGTGATAAAGGCAGGGGACAGCGTGCGCAGGTCTTTTTTGTAGGTGTCCATCACCGCGTGGTGGTGGGCGAACAGTAGAACCTTTTCGCCGCCCTCAATCAGCGCCCGCACAAACTGCCCCACGTAGGTCGCCTTGGCGATGCCGGTGGCCTGCCGCTCTTCCTGGCTGATTTGCCCTTCCAGCAGCGCGCGTTCAGAGGGCGTCAGTTCCTCTCCCTGCCAGCGGCGCAGTTTTTCCAGCACCGGCTGCATCAACCGGCGGTACACTTGGCTGTCGGCGTCAATTTCCTGCACCAGGCGGCGCTTGTCCGGCAACTCAGGCAGCACTTGTGCCTTGGTACGGCGCAGCATCAGCCCTTCCCGGCGCAGGTGCTCGCCCAGCAAATCCGGCTTTATCACCACACTGCGGCCATAGCCGTAGCACCACTCCCGGGAAAAACTCTCCCAGTCGCCAAGGAAGTGATAATCGAGGATATTGATGACATTCCATATTTCGCCGCCGTGGTTGTAAATGGGCGTGCCGCTTAGCCCCCAAACCCGCTCGGCGGCGCCTGCCAGCAAAGACGCGGCGGAGTACTTTTCGGTGCCGGTGTGCCGCAGTTCCTGTACCTCGTCAAAGATAACAGCCTGCACCTTCAGCTGCGGCAGCGCTTCCTTCCAGCCGCGCAGCAGCAGGTAATGAACCAGGTAAATATCCGCCGGCGGCAATTGATAGGGGGTAAGCCCCTGCAGCACATGCACAGTGGGCGGACGGCCGTTTATCCGCAGGAAACGGGCAATTTCGCCCTGCCAGTTCAGCACCAGGTGGGGCGGCACCACAATGACACAGGGAAAGGCATTAAGCACCGCTAGGCCCGCCAACGCCTGCACCGTTTTCCCCAGGCCCATTTCATCGGCAAGCAAACCGCGCCGAACGCGACATAGCCAGTTGACGCCCTGCTGCTGAAAGGCGCGCAGGGTGCCCAGGAAAACGCCTTCGGGCGGCTCCAAGTCCGCCATGGGCGCCATCAGCAGGCGCTTCTCCCGCTCGTATGTCACCGCCTCGGACAAGGCATTTTGCCACCTGTCCAGGTCGCGGGGGCTGATGGCAAGGGGATAGCGCTGCATCAGCCAGTTGATATCGCCAATGACCCGCCGGTGCGCGGTGAAGCGCGCGGTGCCGCGGCGCCCATGGTCAGAGCCCGGAAATAGCCGCTTGGCCATCTCCGTCACAGCGGGGTCACCTTTTATATTCCATGACTTGGTGCGCTGGTTATAACTCAGCGTGCCGTAGATATGCCCCTGCGTGTCTGCTGGCCGCAAATAGGCGGGGGTATCAGAGGTGTTATCAACGGGCATGTCAGCGCTTGATGGTTCTGCTTCTTCATCCGAGGGGTAGATGGGGCTGTGTTCCGCTTTTCCAGCCGGGGCGGCGATGCCCCACAACTTACGCAAACTTAGCACACGGCAGGGTTTCTGGTCGATGGTATCGGGCAACTCCAATCCCTGTTCGCACACCAATATAATGGCGTCCACCTCAGGGCTTGACAGGTACCGCTGCGCCTGCTTTAGCAGGGCGGTGCGGTTTGGTCGGCCGCGCTTTACCTCAATGGCGATGCCGCCGCACAGAAAGTCAACCCGGCAGCGGGGCATCAGGAGGTATTCATGGGAAAAGGCGATGCCGCGCTCCTGCAGAAGGGCTGCGATTTGCTGGTGCAGGGTATGCTCGCTCAGCGCCAGCGGGGCGCGCAATTCCCGCAGCGTGTTCAAAACCGTTTCCAGCGCCGTCAGCGCCTGTTTCCCACTGTCAATCATGCGTTTCATTATAGCCCATGAAAATGGTGTTTACAATGTGTTAATCAAACCGTATTGAAGGTGACAACCTCCTGTGATAAGATGCAATAGATTTGTTGAACACACAAGCTTGAGGAGGGTACATGCGCCGCGAACGACTGGTTTTGCTGCTCTTGGTTTTTTCCATGCTGTTGCCGCAGGCGGCTGGCGCGGAGGCGCCGGGCTTGCAGTTTGATGATATGCCGGGTATTGTACGGCCAGGTAAAACAGAACGCATCTATCTCACCGCGCCTGCGGACATGACGGTCACCCTGTCACTGAAGGGCGAACAAACTGCGCCTGTCACGCTTAAAAGCAATGTGGCGCTGAATGCCGGGCGAAACGGCATTTTGTGGGACGGGGTGGACGTGGCCGGGCAGCCCGTTGCCGCCGGCAACTATCAGTTAATGGCTGTCGCGGGGGACCTATCTGCCCTGACCAATGTGCGCATCGGCGCCGTCAGCCCGGCGTTGGACGGCGTGCGCATCAGCGACGCGGTGCTGCGCCCGGGCGATTCAGCCTGGATGCTGGTGGCGACGGCGAACATGCCGGGCATCCTGCGGCTGAGCATCATGACCGAGGATTTGCAGTACCAGGAAGTGATGTACCAGCAGGTGCCTGCGGGCGAGTTGCACGTTCCCTGGGACGGCACCCTGGGCGGCATCCCGGTGACGGCTGGCCTGCGCACGCTGACGCTTGACTTGACGGACCAGGACGGGTTTTCCAGCAATGCCCATCATGTGCTGGTACAGGTGATGAGCCCCATCAACAGCCAACTGCCGCCCACGGATGAGGGCTCAGACATTCTGGTGGTAGGGGAAGAGCCGGGCTTTGAAGACGAAGAGCCGGTCGTTGCTTCGGCAGATAACGCAGGAAATGAGCCGCTTGTCATCGGCGAACCCATATCAGTAGATGATATATTGCCCGAATCAGTGCCGGAACCTGTTGCGGTGCAGCAGCCAACTCCCAAAATGCAGTACAAGATTCCCAGCTTGGAGCCCATCCCCGAAAGCGCGTGGGGTACCAGCTACTGGACCACGCCTGTAGGCCAATGGGACGAAGACAAGATATGGGAAATCATGATGCAGCCGCTGACGGTGCTTCGCGGCCCGGACCAGCGCCAAACCTATAAACTGCGCAAAACCCCGGATACAGACAACAAGCGGGAAAACATCGTGGGGGAGATTACTTATGAGTCCCAGGGCGTGCATGTGCTGGGAACCCTGGACAACGGCTGGTCGTTGATAGAGGCCAACAACTCCAGTTACGGCCCTGACAACCGCACGCGCCGCGGCTACGGCGAATCGGACGCCATCATCAAAGGCTATGTGGAAACCAAGTACCTGGAGAGCATTACCCCCAGAACAGACTATGGCCTGCTGATTGATAAACTAACCCAGGAAATGTATGTCTTCAAGGAAGGAAAGTTGTTTACCACGCTGACCATCTCCACGGGCCTTCCCACCCGGCAGCAGCCCTGGAACGAAACCCCGTCCGGCGAATACCTGATGGTGAGCCGCGTGGGCGGCTTTACCACAGGCAACCTGGTGTGCCCCATGGCCATGCGCATCAACGGCGGCATGCTGATTCACGAGGTGCCCTACATCCTCAACGAGAGCACCGGCTACAAAGACTACAGCATCCAGGAGCGGGTACTGGGGCAAAAGGCCAGCCACGGCTGCATCCGGGTGCAGCGCAAGAACAACGACGATGGCATCTCCATGACCTGGATATGGAACAACATCAAGCTGAACACCAAGGTGATTGTGTGGGACGATTTCCCGGGGCGTTTCTACGAGTATCCCGCGCACGACCTGCAGCTGTACTTCAACCCCCAGGGCGGCAAGTTTTATCACTTGGACCAGAACTGCCCCTCCATTCGCGACCGCTACCTGCCGCTGAAGGGCGCCATGCTGTACGGCGAGCTGGACCTGGACGAACACCAGGCGCTGACGCCCTGTACGCGCTGCAAACCGCCCATTCGCCGCAACGAAATCGACCAGATAAACCGGGACAACGGGTTCTAACTCAAACACTGTGCCGCCATCCCCTGATGGCGGCATTTGCCTGTGCTTGCAAGGCAGTGCTAAAACGGGTATACTAAATCCCGACAAAGATTGTCATTTCCGTCAAAGGAGGTTCATCCAGCATGGAGTATAAAATAAAGAATGACATGGGCACCATCTACATCTCTGAAGAGGTGATGCTCAAGGTGGTTGGCTATGCCGCGCTTGAGTGCTACGGCATTGTTGCCATGTCCTCAAAGCGAGCCAAAGACGGCATTGTGGAATGGCTGGGCCGCGAGAATCTCAGCCGCGGTGTCCAGCTGAAGGCTGTGGATGACATGGTGGATGTGGACCTGTTTATCGTGGTGGAATATGGCATCTCTGTAACAGCGGTTTGCACGGCCATCAAAGAGGTGGTCAAGTACAAACTGGAGAGCATGACGGGCATCAAGGTGCGTAACGTCAACATCACGGTGGAAGGCATCCGCGTCTAACCGCGGCTTGCTTCGGAGGATATTACTTTGGCAGATATCAAGACGATAGATGCTCTGACGCTGCGCGATATGGTCTCGGCCGGAGCCGCGCTGCTGGAGAAGAATAGAGAAGCTGTTAACCAGCTCAACGTGTTCCCGGTGCCCGATGGTGACACCGGCACCAATATGTCCATGACCATGATTTCGGCTGTGAAGGAAATGAACGGCCGGGAGCATGGCTCCATCAGTGAGGCAGTCGCCGCGCTTGCCAAGGGGGCCTTGAGGGGCGCCAGGGGCAACAGCGGCGTTATTTTGTCTCAGCTGTACCGTGGGTTCGCCAAAGAGCTGGAAGACGTACAGGTGGTAACCCCCAAGCAGTTTGCCAATGCGCTTCGCGCAGGCGCTGACACAGCCTACAAGGCGGTCATGAAGCCCAAGGAGGGCACCATCCTAACAGTTGCCCGCGTCATCGCTGAAGACGCTGTGCGCCAGGCGGAGATGGCCCCGGAAGACTTCAAAGCGTTGTTCCAGGTCATACTCACCAGCGGCGAAGCCATCCTAAAGAAAACCGAAGAAATGCTACCCGCGCTGAAACAGGCCGGGGTGGTAGACGCCGGCGGCCGTGGACTGTTGCTAATTTACACGGGCTATGCGGCTGTGCTCAACGGCGAAACCATCGAAGACGCGGTGGTCGACTTCTCCGGCGATGCGCGCGAGTTTGACGAGTATGTGGACGACCACGACAGCATCGAGGAAATTAAGTTCGCCTACTGCACCGAGTTTTTCGTGCAGGAACTGCGGCCTGAAGTGCACGATGCGGAGATTGAATCCTTCCGCCGCCGCCTCAGCCGGCTGGGCGATTGCGTGCTGGTGGTAGGCGACGACCAGTTGGTCAAAGTACACGTTCACACCAATGAACCCGGCAAGGCGCTGCAGTACGCGGTGGGGCTGGGCGAGCTGGATGGCATCAAAATAGAGAACATGCTGCAGCAGCGGCGGGACAATCTGGCCCGTCAGGCGCAGCGGGAAGCGGAGCGCGAACCCAAAGAATACGGCATTGTATCCGTTTCCATGGGCGATGGGTTCTCAGACATCTTCCGCGACCTGGGTGTGGACGCCGTTGTAGAAGGTGGGCAGACCATGAACCCCTCCATTGAAGACCTGGGGGTCGCCGTGGAAAAGGTGCGCGCCAACACCGTGTTTGTGCTGCCCAACAACGGCAACATCACTCTTGCCGCGCGCCAGGTGGCCGAAATGCAGGAAGACAAGCGGGTCATCGTACTGCCCACCAAGAATGTGGCCATGGGCATTGCGGCGGTCATCGCCTTTCAGCCGGATGATACGCCGGAGGAAAACGAGGCGCGCATGAACGAGGCGGCCGAGCGCGTGCGCACGGGCACCATCACCTACGCGGTGCGCGACTCCCACATGGGCGACATTGCCATCAAGGAAGGCAGCATCATTGGGCTAAACAACGGTGAAGTCACAGTGAGCCTGGATACCGTGGAAGAAACCGCGCTGGAGCTGATGAAGCAAATTGTCACCGATGACGACGGGCTGATTACCGTCTACTACGGGCATGATACCAAGGCAGAGGACGCCGAGGCGCTGGGCGGTGAAATCGCCGAACTGTACCCCATGTGCGACGTGGAAGTGCAGCACGGCGGCCAGCCGCTTTACTACTACCTGCTGTCTGTGGAGTAACAAGCGCAAATCATTCAAGCTGCCGGCAAAGGCAGCTTTTTTGCTTGAAGGAGGATTTGTTTGGAGCTGCGTGACCTGAAGGGCTTAGGCCCCAAACGCATGGCGGTGCTGGAGCAAAACGGCATCCATGGTTTGAGTGACCTGCTGTGGCAGCTGCCCAGCGGGTACCTGGATACGCGCCGCAAAGACGCTGTTGCCGATTTGCGGCCAGGACAGCAGGCGGTGGTGGAGGTGCGGGTCACCCAGGCGCCCAACGTGCGCTATGTGCACGGGCTGAACATCACACGTGTCCAGGCGGCGGACGACAGCGGCGCCATCACCCTGACCTGGTTTAACCAACCCTGGAACCGCAGCCACCAGGTAGGGGATACCCTGTTGTTGGTGGGCACGGTGGAGCGCTACAAGGGGCAGCTAAGCCTGCAAAACCCACGCAAAGCCGAGGGCCGCGGCCTCTACTCGCGCTACGCGCCAATTGGCTCCATCCCCGGCAAGGTGCTGGGCAGCTACATTGAACAGGCGCTGCCGCAGGCGGAGGAAGTGTGCCCGGAGAACCTGCCGGCAGAGTTGCTTGCGCGTTGGGGACTTCAGCCGCTGCCAGCGGCCATGCGGCTGGCGCATCAGCCCCAAGAAGGGGCAGGCTTTGAAGCCGCCCAGCGCAGGGTTGCCTTTGAAAACCTGCTGCTGTACCAATTGGCACTGCAATCGCTGTTTAGGGAGCAGACCCCGGGGCCCGTTATCCGCGAGACCCCGGGACTTACGCAGCAGTTTTGGCAGATATTCGGCTATGCACCCACCGGCGCGCAGGCGGTCGCGCTGAAGGATGTCCTAAAGGATATGGGCAGCGGCTTTGCCATGCGGCGGCTGGTGCAGGGGGATGTGGGCAGCGGCAAGACCGCGGTTGCAGCGGCCTGCTGCTATTTCGCCTTCCTCAATTGCGTTTTTTTCAACCATACGGCCACCACCGAGATCCTGGCCCAGCAGCATTACCACAATCTTGCCCCTC
>CAYFSN010000007.1:0-27254 GCA_964345845.1 uncultured Christensenella sp. | reverse complement strand
GGCTTTGCCATGGGGCGGCTGGTGCAGGGGGAGGTGGGCAGCGGCAAGACGGCTGTGGCGCTGGCCGCGGCCCTGCACGCCGCCAAAGCGGGATGGCAAAGCGCCCTGATGGTGCCGACCGAAATACTTGCCCGGCAACACCTGGAAAGCGCGCGGGCGCTGTTGGAGCCCTTGGGGCTTCGTTGCGGTCTGCTGCTGGGCGGCATGCCGGCAAAGCAGCGGCGCGAAGCGCTGGAGCACATTGCCTCAGGCGAATGGGACCTGGTCATTGGCACCCATGCGCTATTTAGCGCGGGCGTGCGCTACGCGAAACTGGGGCTTGTTATCACGGACGAACAGCACCGCTTTGGGGTGAAGCAGCGGCAGCGCTTAAGCGATAAGGCGGAACAAGAGGAAGCGCATGTGCTGGTCATGTCGGCAACTCCCATCCCCAGAACCTTGGCGCTGATTTTGTACGGCGACCTGGAGGTTTCCCTCATAGATGAGCTGCCGCCGGGGCGAACCCCGGTGCGCACCCGGGTGGTGCCCGAAAACAAGCGAACAGAGATGTATGGCTTCATCCGTCAGAAGGTAGCGCTTGGCGAACAGGCCTATCTGGTGTGCCCGCTGGTGGAAGAAAGCGAGCAGGTGGAAGCGAAGGACGCGCAGGCCATGTACCGTAACCTGCTGAAGGGCCCGCTGAAGGGTCTTCGGCTGGGTCTGACCTGGGGCAGCCAGCCAACTGAGGAGAAAGACGCTGTGCTTGCCGCGTTTTCGCGGGGAGAGTTGGATGTGCTGGTGGCCACCACCGTCATTGAGGTGGGGGTGAATGTGCCCAACGCCACCATCATGGTGGTGGAGGATGCCGACAGGTTTGGTCTATCTCAACTGCACCAACTGCGAGGCAGGGTGGGCCGGGGCGCGGGGGAAAGTTGGTGCTTCCTCATGGGGGAGGACAATGAGCGCCTGCGCACCCTGTGCAGCACCAACGATGGCTTCGTCATCGCGCAAAAGGACTTGGAGCTGCGCGGACCGGGCGACTTTCTTGGCACCCGTCAGCACGGACAGGCGATGCCTGGCGGCTACGGTGTGGGGGATATGCGCCTGCTGGACGAAACCCAAAGGGCGGCGCGAGAACTGATGGAAGACCCAACACTTCAGCCCTATCTGGCGCCGCTTCAGGCGCGCGCACTGCAGCGCTATGCCAAGGCCATTGACGAAATCGCCCTTCACTGATAGTTTACCAATTTGCTACATACGCCGCGCAATTTGCGCGGCGTATGTATTGACACAAACCCCGGCGGATGCTATGATTCCATCGATATCCGATTAAATCAATCGGGATTGGAGGAGGTAGCAGGTGAAACTGTCCACGCGGGGTCAATACGCGCTGCACGCGATGATGTTCCTTGCCAGCAAGGCTGAGGAAGGACCGCAGACGCTGAAAACCATCGCGGAGGATGGGCTGCCGGAACAGTACCTGGAGCAGCTGCTGGGGCAGCTGCGCCGGGATGGCCTGGTGAGCAGTGTTAGGGGCGCTTCAGGCGGATACCTGATTGCCAAGGCGCCGCGTGACATCACCGTGGGCGACATCCTCCGCTCCACTGAGGGGCCGGTGAACCTGTCGGAGTGTGCGGGCGACAACGCCTGCTGCCCCAAGTCCACCGCTTGTGCTACGCGCGATGTGTGGCGTTACCTCACGGACAACATTAATGATTTGATGCAGGGCATCAGCCTGGAAGACGCGCTGCATTTCAACCCCGCAGGGGCAAAGGAGTGAACCATACCATGAACCGGATTTACCTGGATAACGCGGCCACGACGCCCGTGTCGCCGCAGGTGCTGGATAAGATGCTTCCCTGGTTCAGGGAGCATTACGGAAACGCATCCAGCGTGTACGCCACCGGCCGGGACGCCAGAAAGGCCGTGGACAACGCGCGCCGTCAGGCGGCGGCTGCCATCAATGCCAAGCCCAACGAAGTCTATTTCACCGGCGGCGGCTCGGAAAGCGATAACTGGGCCATCACAGGCGCGGCGTTTGCCAAGCGCGCTGCCGGCAACCATATCATCACCACGGCGGTGGAACACCACGCGGTGCTGCACACCTGCCAGTGGCTGGAAAAGCAAGGCTTTGAGGTCACCTATCTGCCGGTGGATGAATACGGCCTGGTGACGGCCCAACAGGTGGCGGACGCCATCACGGACAGCACCATCCTCGTTACCATCATGGCCGCCAACAACGAAATCGGCACCATCATGCCCATCAAGGAAATCGCCAAAGTGGCCAAGGAACGCAAGGTGCTGATGCACACAGACGCGGTGCAGGCCATGGGCGCTATCCCGGTGGATGTGGTGGATTGGGATGTGGACATGCTGACCTTGTCGGCGCACAAGTTCCACGGGCCCAAGGGCGTGGGGCTGCTGTACATTCGCAGCGGCGTGCGCATCGACAACCTCATCCACGGCGGCGCGCAGGAGCGCGGCAAGCGTGCGGGCACCGAGAACCTGGCGGGCATTGTGGGCATGGGCGAAGCCATTGAACTGGCCAGCCAGAACCAGCCCGCCTTCCTGGAGCGTCAAACACGCCTGCGCGATAAGCTAATTGAGGGGCTCACCCAGGCCATCCCGGACATTCGCCTGAATGGCCACCCCACCAACCGCCTGCCCGGCAACGTCAATGTGTCCATTCGCTACATTGAAGGCGAGGCCATGCTGCTGCGGCTGGACATGGCGGGTGTCGCTGCCAGTTCCGGCTCTGCCTGCACTTCCGGGTCGCTGGACCCTTCCCACGTGCTGCTGGCCATCGGCCTGCCGCATGAAATTGCCCATGGCAGTTTGCGCTTCAGCATCTCCGATGAAAACCCGGAAACTGACATCGACGAAGTCATTCGCATTCTGCCCCCCATTGTTCAAAACCTGCGGGAGATGTCCCCCATCTACCCTCAAGCGTAAAGGAGTATAGACGCCATGTATACTGAAAAAGTATTGGACCACTTTTCGAACCCCCGCAATGTTGGCGAGATTCCCCAGGCGGATGGGGTCGGCACCGTTGGCAACGCTAAATGCGGTGATATCATGCAAATCTACCTGAAGGTAGAAAACGACATCATTGTGGATGTGAAGTTCAAAACCTTCGGCTGTGGTGCTGCCATTGCCACCAGTTCCGTAGCGACGGAAATGGTGAAGGGCAAATCCATTGATGAGGCGCTGGAGATCTCCAACAAGGCGGTGGTGGAGGCGCTTGACGGACTGCCGACACAGAAGATACACTGTTCCTTGTTGGCGGAAGAAGCCATTCACGCGGCTATTGAAGACTACAGAAAGAAACACCCGAAGACCAACTAAGGAGAAACATGCACGAGATCCACGGCAATACCGCGGGCATCCGTGACAGTTTTCTGGAACAACTCAAAGAGCTTTACGAGTTTCCGGTAGGCAGTGATGAATTCCTGCCGCCGGAACTTGCTCATTTGTTGGCCCAGGCATCTGCGCGGATAAACCGGGAAATCAGCATATACATATCCAGGGCTGGAGAGGTGCTGGACATCTCCATCGGCTATGTGGATAACGTCCACCTGTCTGAACTGCGCCTGCGCCGCAGCCGTGAGCGGCTGAGCATGGTGCGCTGCGTTCATACCCACCCAAATGGCGGGCCAGAACTAAGCGATGTTGACCTGGTGGCGCTAAAGACCTTGTGGCTGGACGCCATGTGCGCGATAGGCGTCAGCGCGCAGGGCGAGGTGACCGGTGTGTCCGCCGCCTTTTTGGGTGAGCGCGTGGCCGGGGTACCGCAGCCCGTGGTGCTGCCGCCCGTGCCGCTTGAGTACCTGCCCCAGGATGAGTGGATACAGCGCATCATCCTCAGC
Organism: uncultured Christensenella sp.; assembly: GCA_964345845.1. Lineage (GTDB taxonomy): Bacteria > Bacillota > Clostridia > Christensenellales > Aristaeellaceae > UBA1038. Next base: position 23,409 of record CAYFSN010000007.1, on the reverse strand, counting down.
GACTATGCTGTGCTTCGGGGTGAAGGCGCGCAACTGAACAGAGCAGAGCGTGCACTGCTGGTGTCGGTAGACAGCGAAAAATCGCTGGACGAACTGGCGTCCCTGTGCGAAAGCGCGGGCGCTGAAGTGGTGGGCCGCCATCTGCAACTGAAGAGCAGGCCGGACCCTGCTACTTATGTGGGCACCGGCAAGGCGGCAGAGCTGGCGCTGGATGCCCAGGCGCTGGAGGCGGACATCCTGGTGGTGGATGATGAACTCAACACCGTGCAGCACAACCGCCTGGAGGAAATCGTGGGCGTCCGTGTGGTGGACCGCACCACACTCATCCTGGATATTTTCGCCCAAAACGCCATCACCAGCGAGGGCAAACTGCAGGTGGAACTGGCGCAGCTGAAGTACCGCTCAAGCCGCCTGCGTGGCCAGGGCGTGGCGCTCAGCCGCCTGCTTGGTGGTATTGGTGTGCGCGGCCCCGGTGAAAGTAAGTTGGAAACCGACAGGCGCCATATTCGCCTGCGCATTGCGCAGCTGACGGAGGACCTTAAACAGATGGAGCGGCAACGCGCGGTTAGGCGCAAGGGCCGCGAAAGAAACCAGGTGCCGGTGGTTGCCTTGGTGGGCTATACCAACACCGGCAAGTCCACCCTGCTTAATCGCTTGAGCGGCGCGGATGTACTGGTGAAGAACCAACTGTTCGCCACCTTGGACGCCGTCAACCGTAAGGTGGAACTGCCGGGCGGCGACAGCTTTGTGCTGGTGGACACCGTTGGGTTCATCAACAAACTGCCCACCGACCTGGTGGAGGCTTTCCACTCCACGCTGGAGGAAGCCACTCTGGCGGATGTGCTGTTGATTGTGTCAGACGCCTCATCGCCAGACTACCCCGCGCAGCGCGCGGTGGTGGAAGAAGTGCTGGACAAGCTGGACGCCAAGCACCAGCCCCGCATCGAAGTGCTGAACAAGATAGACATCGCGCCGCCCAAGGCCATAGACGATTTGCCGGGCGCCATCCGGGTGTCCGGCGTGACGGGCCAGGGGCTTAATGAGCTGCTTGAAGCCATTGCCAAGGTATTAAGAGAGCGGGAGCGGCCCTATGAAGTGTTTGTGCCGTTTTCTGAGTATGGCTTGCTCAATGAACTGCGGCAGGTCGGCCGGGTGCTGAGTGAAGAACACCAGGACAAGGGCACGCTGGTGACGGTGATGCTGGAAAACGCGGCGGCAGGACGCCTGGAAACGCGCTACGGGTCCTTTCCCACCCTGAACAGCACCCAGGAAGAGGGTTGAGGTGCTGGTTCGGCTGCTGAGCCTGCTGGCCGTGTTCATGAGCCTGGGACAGACGACCCTGGATGCCTATGTGGCCGAAACAAACCTGGGTGGTATGCTGTACCTGGTGAACCGGGACTATGCCCTGGCGCGCGCCTACGAGCCGGGTGACCTGGTGAAGGTGGATGTGCTAAGCCCTGGGGGCAAGCAGCAGATGCGCCAGGAAGCGGCTTTGGCGCTGGAAGCGATGTTCGCTGCCGCCAAGGAGGAGGGCTACCAGTTGGCCGCCATCAGCGGCTATAGAAGTTACAGCCGGCAGCGTGCCATCTGGCAGCGGAAAGTATCCGCCACGGGTTCCGCCGAACGCGCCCAACTGGTGGTGGCCCCGCCTGGTACCAGTGAACACCAGTTGGGGTTGGCGATGGATGTGGCCAGCCGGCGCAACGGCAGCCTGACCGCCCGCTTTGGCGAAACCGATGAGGGCCAATGGGTGGCGGAAAACGCGCACCGCTTTGGCTACATCATCCGCTATCAGGAGGAGTGGACGGACATCACCGGCTATTCCTACGAGCCATGGCATTTGCGCTACATTGGGCCCGAGCACGCACAGCGCATCTATGACCTTGACCTGCCATTGGAAACCTACGTGGCGCAGCTGCGCCAGGCGGCCATTGGCGACAGCATTGGAGACACAAACCGGTGAAACGTTTGATTGCACTATGCCTATTGCTCTTTGGTGCGCTGAATGCCAGCGCGCGGGAGCCTGTATGGCACTTCCCGCTGCCCGCCAATGCGGTGGACGGCAGGGGCGGCTTCCTGCTAATGGTCAACCGCGAGCAACTGCTGGCGCGCGACTTCGTGCCGCAAAACCTTACTCGGCTTAAGCTGCGCGCAACCAGCAGCGGCATGGAGCTGAGGCGTGAGGCAGCAGAGGCGTTGACTAACATGTTTGAAGCGGCGGAGCAGGAGGCGGGGCACAAGCTGTATGTGAAGAGCGCTTACCGCAGTTGGCAGACGCAGAACACCATGTACCAATCCCGCCTGGAACGCTATGGCAAGGATGACGGCGTGGTGGCAGCGCCCGGCTCCAGCGACCACCAGACCGGGCTGGGGGTGGATGTGCTCAACTACGATTGGACCCAGCGTGAGGGCATGACCCCGGCCTTTGGGGAAGAGCCCGAGGCGCAGTGGATGGAGCAAAACTGCGCGCGGTTTGGGTTTATTTTGCGCTATCTGCCGGAGAAGCAGGACATCACTGGCATCATCTACGAGCCTTGGCACCTGCGCTATGTGGGGGAGGAGGCGGCGAAGTACATCATGGAAAACCGCCTGTCTTTGGAGGAGTTTGATGAGCGGGTGAAGCAGGCCATCGCCGACTATGAACGCCAGGGCGGCGACTACGCGCAGTATGTGCAGCAGCTAAACGCGCCGCCGGCACCCGTCAACCTGGCCGAAAGTGACGAGGAGGGGGATGGCGAGGTATCGCTGTTCTACCAAAGCAACCCATGATGTTTAAGAAGTCGCTGTTGCTTTTGCTGGCACTGTTTATGTTTGTACCAGCCTTGGGGGAGGAGCCGCCGGACGTGGACTTGCCCGCCGAAACAACAGACCCAAGCGCTGAACCCACCCGGCCGCCGGATGTGAGCATGCTGCAGGGCGACGGCATCCTGCGCCTGGTGAACCGCGCCAACCGGTTGGACGGCAAATATGTGTCGCCGGACCTGGTCACGCCGCGCGTGGCCACCCGCAAAAAGGGCATGGAGGAGCGCATCCGGATGCGGCGGGAAGCAGCGCTTGCGTTGGAGAACCTGTTTTCAGCCGCCCTGCGAGAGGCGGAGCATACGCTGTACGCGGCCAGCGGCTATCGCAGTTACGGCCATCAGCAGATTTTGTACAACGGCCGCGTGGCGGAGCGCGGCAGGGAACGTGCAGAACGCACCGTGGCCAACCCCGGCGCCAGTGAGCACCAGATGGGTCTGGCCATGGACATCCAATCGCCCAATACCCTGAGCCTGAATCAATCATTCGGTGATACGGAGGAAGGCAAGTGGGTGGCTGAAAACGCGCACCGCTTTGGCTTTATTGTGCGCTATCAACAGCAATGGACGGACATCACCGGGTATGCGTATGAACCCTGGCACCTACGCTACTTGGGGGTTGCCCACGCCACTGCGGTACATGCATTGGACGTGCCCTATGAAACCTACGCGGAAAAGGCCGCTGCGCTGCCGGATTACGTGCTGCGCGGGGCCACCGACAGGCTGTTGGTGGGGCTGCTGCGGGATGAAGCCGGGGTGCCCGATTCTTTGCTGCAGGCAAAGGATGAAAACGCCCAGGCGCTTGCGCTGAGGGCGGCTACCCTGCCCTATCTGAAAGCGGAGGAAAGCTACGAGCAGGTGTTGTGGGCCATATACCCCACCCCCAAACCCACGGCTGGCCCGCGGGTGGATACCGACGAAGAATCCAGCCTGTTTATAGGTCACCACGATGGCGTCTCTGATTGACAAACTGCGCCGTGCGCAGCCCCAGCCCCAGCGGCCGGCCAAGCCGGCGGCCACCGGCTGCCTGATCAAAACGCACCGCATGCCCACGGATCAATTTCCGCTGGAAAGCCTCCGTGCCCATACCCTGCGCTTGCTGACGGGATTGGAGTGCAGCAATGACCTTCACCCGGAGGACTTGGTGTTTGTGGACACCGAAACCACGGGCTTGCGCGGCGGTGCGGGCACCATTGCTTTTTTGGTCGGCGTGGGCCGCTTTGAAGATGATATGTTCGTGGTACGTCAGTACCTGATGCGAGACTACGATGAGGAGCCCTTTGTTCTGCAGCCCGTGCTGGAGGCGCTGAATAGCGCCACTGCGGTGGTGACCTTTAACGGTGCCTCGTTTGACCTGCCGCTGCTGGACAGCCGGCTGGTGATGAACCGCATGCCCAAGAGAAATGCCGAAACACCGCACCTGGATTTGCTGCACATTGCCCGCCGGGTATACAAGCTGCGCTTGAGCCGCTGCTCGCTTACACGCCTGGAGAGCGAAGTGTTTGGCACGCCTCGCGCGGATGACCTGCCCGGCAGCGAAGTACCGCAGCGGTTTTTTGAATATTTGCAGTGCAAGGATGAAGCACTGCTGGACGACATCTTGCGCCACAACGCGCAGGATATTGTATCGCTGGCCAGGCTGCTGTTCGCGCTGCGCATGCTGCACGAGCAACCCCTCACCGCCCAGGACCAGCGCGATTTGTTCAGCCTTGGCCGGGTGTTGGAGCGCAGGGGAGAGCGGGAGCAGGCCCAGCGCTGTTACCGGGCCTGCACCCAGCGTGATGTGCGTGAACTGGCACAGCTGCGCCTGGCCGACCTGCAGCGCAGGCAAGGCAGCCACGGGGAAGCCGCCCATACCTATGAAACCCTGCGGCGGGGCGGGCAGGGCGGGCCGGAGGTGTTCACCGCCTTGGCGAAACTATATGAACACAGGTTCCGGGACCCCGCCCGCGCGCTTGAAATCGCCAGACAGGGCATGGTATATTGTTTGGAGCGCCTGGATGGCTCCGGCGAAGAGGATAAGCACTACCGCGACCTGAAACACCGGGCGCAAAGACTTATAGGAAAACTGGGAGGTAAGATTGATGGGATTGATGGATAGCTTCAAGGCACGCAAGGCGTTGGCCCTGCATCAGCGTGGTGACATCGCGGGTGCACGCGCGGCGTACGAGGCGATGTACAAGGAAGGCATCCTGAAGCCCAGCTATATTTTGCCCTATTCGGTTTTGCTGCTGCGCGAAGGCGGCGAGCAAAACTACCAGCAGGTGAAGAACATGCTGGCGAAGATTCAGAAGTCACCGGAACTGGCGCCGGACAGCCGCTCACAGCTGCTGATGAACTACGCCATCGCCGATTGGCGGTTGGGCAACCATGAAAAGGCGCTGAAACTGTTGGAGTCTGCGCACCATGAAAGGCCTTGCGGCATCATATACCAAACGCTGGGCTACCTGTATGTGGAGCAGGGCGACGCTGAGAAGGCACTGAGTTACAACACCGAAGCGGTGGAGTATGACGATGAAGACAGCGTGACACTGGATAACCTGGGGCAGCTGTACTACCGACTGCTGAACGACAAAGAAAAGGCCAAGGGCTACTTTGAGCGGGCGCATGCCCTGCGCCCCGCGCAGATTGATACCTTGTGGTTCCTGTCGCGCTATGACCTGGAAGAGGGCAACCCCGAGGCGGCCATCGAGAAGCTGGAATCCGCCCTGGAAGGTCGTTTTTCGCCGCTGAACCACGTCAGCGAAGCGGACGTTAAGGCAGAAATTGAGCGCATCAAGCAGGGTGCCTGAGACACTTAGGCAGAAACGGCTGGCTTGGGTGCTGGGCGTGCTCATTGTACTGACCCTGCTGTTTATCTGGGGCAATTCTCTGGACAGCCGAACAGACTCCGCCCGCAAGAGTGCTTTCTTTGTTGGCCTGGTGCGCCCGCTGGTGCTGGCTCTGCCCATTCCGGCATGGCACGATGAACAGACCATTCACCTCATTACCCGCAAGCTGGCGCACTTTGCCCAGTTTTTTGTGTTGGGGGGCCTGACCGCTGGGTTCTCTCTGGCGGTCTGGACAAAAAGCCCGCGGCGGCTGTTGTGGCTGGCACTGTTTTCGCTGGCCGTGGCGACCATCGATGAACTGCTGCAGTTTATCAGCGCCAGAGCGCCCGCCGTGATGGATGTGGCGCTGGACATGGCTGGCGCATTAAGCGGCATCGCTTTGGTGCTGCTCGTCAATTGGTTCATGCGCAAAAGGAGGGGCGAAAGGCTTGCTTAACTATCTGCAACAGGACCCTTGGGGTTTTCTGCAGTTCATGCTGTACCGCGCGCCGGCTGTGCTGTTGGCGCTGACGCTGCATGAGTTCGCCCACGGCTATGCTGCGCTGAAGGCAGGCGACCTGACCGCAAAGCGCATGGGCAGGCTGTCGCTCAACCCGCTGAAACATCTGGACCCCATCGGCACCGTCAGTTTGTTCTTGCTGGGCTTTGGCTGGGCCAAGCCGGTGCCCGTCAACCCTAACAACTACAGAAACCCAAGGCGGGATGACATTGTTGTATCCCTGGCCGGGGTCACCACCAACTTTGTGTTGTTTGTGCTGTCGACCATCCTGGCCATGCTCATTGGCAAGGGATTGTACGAGCCTGCCGCGCTCAACAGCCTGGGCGGGCTGCGGTTTTTTCTGGACTTTAACGAAGTGGGGTACGCGATGCAGCTGTATCCGGACGCCGCGGAGATGATTCTGCCGGTGCTAAAGACCCCGTGGCTGCTGCATGTGCAACGTTTTGTGCTGCACAGCTGCATGATTAACCTGGGGCTGTGTCTGTTCAACCTTCTGCCGATTCCGCCGCTGGATGGGTTTCACGTGCTGAATCAGACTCTGTTTCGCGGCAAACTACAGTTGGGCGGCCAGGTGTTCCGCTATGCGCAGCTGGGTCTGATTGTGCTGATGTTCACCACGGACATTGTGGGCAACATCCTCCAGTGGCTGATGAACACGGTGCAAAGCGGCGTGCTGGCGGTGTTGGGGGTATAGGGTGAGCTGGACACTGAACATCAAGGATTTTTCCGGCCCGCTGGATATGCTGCTGTATATGGTGGGCAAGGCGAAGATTGACATCAAGGACATCTTTGTGTCAGAAATCACCGACCAGTACATCCGCCATGTGCAGCAGATGGACACACTGGATATGGACGACGCGTCCTCGTTTATCCAGATGGCGGCGACCTTGCTTGAAATCAAGAGCCGCTCGCTGCTGCCCAAGCCGCCGGAACCGGAGGAAGACGACCCGGAAACCCTGCTTATCCGTCAATTGGAGGAGTACGCGCTGTTTAAGCAAATCGCGGCGGATATGCAGGGCTTTGAAAAGGCCGCCGCCCTGGTGTATGAAAAACTGCCGGAAGAGTACCCCCTGCCGCCGCCCAGCTTTGAAATTGATGGGCTGACTCTGCAGGGGTTGATGGAAGCCTTTGCCAATGTGCTGGCCCGCGCGCCCAGGCAAGACTTAGAGGAGAGCCAGCAGACCGCCCGGCGCATCATCCGGGATGAGCACAGCGTGCCGGAGAGCATCCTAAGCATCGTGAAGCAGCTAAAATAGGGCAGTGTGCGGTTCTCCAACCTGTTTGACGCAGCCCCGCACCGGGAAGCCGTCATCACCTACTTTTTGGCTTTGCTCGAGCTATTGCGACTGGGCCGCGTACAGGTAAGCCAGGACGGGCACTATGGCGATATACTGCTTAGCCGCAGCCGGCATAAGGAGGCACAGCTTGACCCAGCAACTGTCTAACATCATTGAGGCTATTTTGTATGTGGCCGGCGGCCCGGTGGCGGTGCGAGACCTGGTGCGCGCCCTGGAAGCCCCCGAGCACGACGTGCGGGATGCCATCGACGACCTGGAACGCACCTACGACGAAACCATGCGCGGGCTGCGCATTAAGCGCTTTGGCGAGCACATCCAGCTGGCAACCCGGGCTGCCTATGCCCCCTACATTGAGAGGCTGCTGCAGCCTATTCAGCGCCAAAGCCTATCCCAGGCGGCGCTGGAAACCCTGGCCATCGTCGCCTATCGGCAGCCGGTGACCCGACTGGATGTGGAGGCAGTGCGCGGGGTGAAGTGTGACTATTCGCTGCAGTCGCTTGCCGCAAAGAACCTCATCCGCGAGGTGGGCAGGAAAGACACCATCGGCAGGCCCATCCTGTACGGCACCACCGATACATTCCTTAGCCACTTTGGCCTGGAAACCTTAAGCGACCTGCCCAAGCCGCCCGACCAGGATGTGCGGCCGGAGGAGCAACTGGAGTTTCCGGTGGTCTAACCCTAAACAACTGGCATGTAAAAACCCCGCAGAACGAAATCTGCGGGGTCGTATTTTAGGGTTTTTACAGGCTCTTGAGGGTGCTGCGGATGTGGGTGAACACGGTGGTGTAGTCGGTGTTGTACTCTGCCGGGACACTCATGTGAATCGTTAGCAGGCGGTTGCCGCTCAACAGTGCCATGTGCACCCGGCCGCGAACGATGATGCCATCGGTCTTCACGCCGCGGTAGTTGGCGTAGAAGCCAGGGGCATTCATCAGGCCGCGCTCCGCCAGGTTGGTGGGCTCCCAGGTGCGGTAGTTGTCCCGGCCCAGTTCATCCAACTTGCTGCGCAGGTCAGCCCGTACGTCGTTTTTCTGGTGGCCGCTCTGTACCGGGGTGATGCTAAAGGTAAACTCCACCTGGTGGCCGTCCACCACCTGCGCTTCAGGCTGGCGCAGTACATAGGTGTCAGCCGCGGCGTCATCCACTTCATAGCCGGCGATGGATTCAAATGTCAGGCCCAACTTGTCCGCGGTGTAGCCGGCGTAGCTAAACGTCAGCGGCTGGCGCGGGGGAGCGGTGGGCATGTCAATGGGGTCCAGCATCATGGGCGTGGCACCGGCAAACTGTGTGGAGGGCTCCTGAGTGGCGGTTGCCTGCGGCACTGCCAAGCCTTCCGGTTGTGCAACAGTGTCAGGCGCTTCAGGGGAGAACCCTTCCACCGGCTCATCATCCAGATATTCTTCAGCCGCAGGGTCAATGCCCTCCGGCAGCGGTACCGATGTCCAGGTTTCCATGACGGGCGCCTGGGTGCCGATGACCCCTTCAATGCTTGGCGGTTCGGGCGTGGGTGCCTCAGGCGCCTTGGGACCGCAGCCGCTTAGTAAAAGGACCAGCGCCAGCAGGGCGATTAACAGCAGGGACTTCCTCATACATACCTCCTCGCGTGGCCATGCGAAATTGTGTTGGAAACTTTACGCAATTGTAACAATAGCGTAGTCTTTCGTCAAGCCTTTGACGATGGTGTTTACAGCAGCAGGTCGTAGGGGTCTTGCCCCTCGCCGCGCGCTTCGAACGCCGCCTGTTCCTCTACCTGCTCCTCGTTTAGGTAGCGGGGGTGGTACATGCGCCGGTCCAGCGACCAGATTTTTTCGGAGAACACGCCACGGGGCGTTCTGCGCATGACGGCGTGCATTTCGTTCATGCGAGCGTCCAGGTTGTCCAGCTTGTGCAGCACTTCGGACTCCGGAAACATCGGGGGTCGGGGGCTGCCGTGGTCGGCCTGCCCATGGTGACTGATGATGAGGTGCTGCAGAAGCAGTACATACTCGTCATCAGCCGGTATGTTGTTTCGGCGCGCGGCGTCCCGTACGTCGGACACGCCCACAACCAGGTGTCCGAGAAGCAGCCCTTGGGTGGTATACTCGCTGACATTGCCCAGGGTATCCGCCTGCATTTCGGATATCTTGCTCAGGTCGTGAATGAGCACGCCGGCCAGCACCAACTCGCCGTCCAGGAATGGATAGCAGGGCAATATGGCCTTGGCCACCCGCAGCATGCTGGTCATGTGGTGCAGCAGCCCGCTGCGCTCGGCATGGTGCATGCGCTGGGCCGCAGGGTAGTACAGCAGTTGTTCCGCCACATCGTCCACCAGCGTGCCCACCACCGCCTTGATTACGGGGTTTTGAAAGCCGCTGATGGTGGTAAGCACTTCCTGCATCATGTCCTTGGGGTCTTCGGGTGCGGAGGCCACCAACTCGCCCAGGGCAACCTGGTCGCTGTCCTGCACGGGGCGAAACTTGTCCACCCGCAGCTGCAAGCGGCCATTATATTCTGTTACGCTGGCTCTAACCTTGATGACCGAACCTACTTCCGGCGGTGTGGCCATGGGGTCCCACACCTTGGCGTTGATGTCGCCGGAGTTGTCGGCCAGGGTCATATCCAGGTAGTTGTTTCCGTTGTTGCTTGTGCGCTGCTGCGATGTCCGCACCAGCAAAAAGCCGTCCAGGCTCAGTCCTTGGTAAAAGTCGGCAATCTTGGGCTGCATGTCACTCTCCTACAAAGCTTTTGTCGGTAAACAGCGTGAACTCGTCATTCCAGTACAGTTCAATGGTCCCCAAGGGGCCGTTGCGCTGCTTGGCGATGATGAGCTCCGCCGTGTTTGTGCTTTCAATGGTCTCGTCGTAGTAGCTTTCCCTGTGCAAGAACATGACCACGTCGGCGTCCTGCTCGATGGAGCCGGAGTCGCGCAGGTCGGACAGCATGGGCTTCTTGCTGGCGCGCTGTACGTTGGCACGGCTAAGCTGCGCGCAGGCAACGATGGGAATCTTCAACTCCAGCGCGATGCCCTTCAGTTTTCTGGAAATCTCACTGACCTCCAGTTGGCGGTTTTCCGTGCGCCCGTCCGCGCTCATCAGCTGCAGGTAGTCAATGACCACCAGGTCCAGCCCCTGTTCCATCATGAGCCTACGGCAGCGGCTGCGCAGCTGTGCCGGGGTGAGGGAAGAGGTATCGTCAATGTACAGATGCATGTTGCTCATGGGCGCCAGTGCCCGGGCGAGTTTGAACCAGTCCTCATCCCGCAGGGTGCCGGAGCGGGCGGACTGCATGCTGACCCGTGCGTCCGAGCAAAGCATGCGCATGGCAATCTGCTCCCTGGGCATTTCCAGGCTAAACACGGCCACCTTCTTGCCCTTGTGGGCGGCGTTGGTGGCCACGTTAATGGCAAAGCTGGTTTTGCCCATGCTGGGGCGCGCGCCAATGAGGATTAACTCACCGCCGTGCAAGCCGGTGAGGGTGCGGTCCAGCGAGGCAAAGTCTGTGGGGACACCCATGATTTGCCCGCGGTGGCGCTGCAGCTCTTCCAGCTGCGCGAAGGTGCGCTTGATGATTTCGCTGATGGGCTCCAGCTGTCCGCCGCCAGAGCGCTTCATGACAATGTCAAACACCGCTTTTTCCGCGTGCAGCAGGGTGTCTTCCAGGTCCAGCTGCTGGCTGTAGCAGTTGCGGGTGATGGCTGTCGCCGCCTGAATCAGCTTTCTGAGCGTGGACTTTTCCAGCACGATGTCGATGTAGTGCTTGTGGTGCACCGTGGTGGGCACAAACTGAATCAGGCTGATGAGGTACTCAGTACCGCCAATGCCCGCCAGGTTGCCGGCACGGGTCAGTTCATCATCCATGGTGACCAGGTCCACCGCACGGGACTGCAAAAACAGGTTTCGCATGGCCCGGTAGATGGCCTGGTGTTGGGGATGGTAAAAGTCATCCTCCTGCAGGGTCTCCATGGCGTGCGTTAGCGCGCCAGCGTCCTGCATCAGGGCGCCTAAAACCGACCGCTCAGCCTCCATGCTTTGCGGCGGTGTTTGCACAAACTCCGCTTGTACCGTTTGCTCCATGTGTGTCCTCAGGTCAGCTGTTCGATGCGCAGCTTCATGGGTGCCTTGATACCGCTGTACAGGCCGACCTGGATGTCATACTCGCCCAGGGTGCGGATGGTCTCACCCACTTCCAGCTTGCGGCGGTCCAATTCGACCCCGTGCTGCTGCTGTACAGCCTCGGCAATTTCCTGCGCGGTGATGCTGCCGTACAGGCGGCCCTTGTCGCCGCACTTGGCCTTCATCACCACTACCTTGCCCTTCAGCGCTTTGGCGACCTGCTCGGCCTCCTGCACGCGCTCCTGCTCCTGCTGGCGCTGCAACTCGTTGCGGCGCTCTACTTCCTTAACGGCGGCGCCGGTGGCCTCCATGGCCCACTTGCGGGGCAGCAGATAGTTGCGGGCAAAGCCCGCGGAAACATTCAGGATATCGTTCTTTTTGCCGGTTCCCGGTACATCCTGCAACAAAATCACTTTCATGGGTTCATACCTCCTCTTGTATTCCCGGTGTCCTGCTCCGTGCGGGGCAGCTGGCGGGGGTTGCTGATTTGATCATAGATGCCCAGCATCATCATGCCCATGGGCAAAAACAGGTACAACAGCACCATGATGACGCCCCGGGTACGGGGCCTGGTGTCCCGTTTCTTTTGTACGAAGTTGACGAAACTGAGCCCTTGGATGCTGAACAAAGCCGCAGCAACATTGTACAACATCTGCCCGCTGAGGGAAAGCGCCATGCTGCTAGTACCCACCCGGGTCAACAACCAAAGCACGATGGCCCCAAACAACGCGAACCCCATTTGCCTTGGGATAAACCACATGGAAAAGGCGGGCTGCCCCAGTTGCGGCAGCAGGTCTTCCGCTTTGGTGTCATCGGTAGCAAAGTAAGCTTCCCTGTGTGCCCCGCGGGTGCCGTAGAACATGGAGATAAAAAAGCCCAACACACCAAAGTTGATGCTGTAGGAACTGATGAGCATGGGCAGCAGCGCCCGCAGCCACAGGTCGATGCGGGTGGCGGCCTGCTTGTAAAACTCTTCCAGCACCAACGGCGCGAAGGTGTAGCCCTGGGCCGCTTCTACCAGGGGGTTTTCCGCCAACTCGGCGGGCAGGCTGAGAAAGCCGTAGCGGTAGAATGTGTTTAAAAACAGGTCGCGGTCCGGCATGGCCGCAAGTGCGTCCACAGCGGCCTTGGTGATGCCGCCAAAGACATCACCATCAAAGGCGCGCTGCGCCATCAGGAACAGCGCAACAGCAATCAAAGCAAAGCCCAGGATGAGCACCACCATGGCCTGGCGGTAGGGCAGCTTCATATACAGGCACGCTGCCATCAGCAATATCAGCGGCAGCAGGTAACATAAGGCGTAAAGCGCGGGTATCAGGCCCACCGCCTGCCAAACGCCTGCAAAGGCGATGAGCGCGGTGCCGATGGCCGGCAGCAGGCCCGCTGTGGTAAGTGCTATTTGCCCGATGAAGGGAAACAGCATCATCACAATGAAAAACAAGTAAGCGCCTGAGAATGGGGTAAAGCCAAACAGGACAACCAGCGCGGCGGCGGTGGCCAGACTCCATCCCGCGGCACGGGGGCTGACCAGCAGGCGGTAATTGCGCATGCGGCCTCCTTTCAGAGTGTGTAGTTACTTAAGGGAAACAGGGAGGTGCTTACACCTGACGGTGCTGCCAGTTGCCCTTGAGGAAACGGTACAGCAGCAGCAGCCCACGCACCGCCAGGTCGCTGAGCATGGCAATCCAGATGCCCTGTACGCCCAGGCCCATCACGGTGCCAAGCACATAGGCCAGCACAATGCGCACACCCCACATGCTGCCCAGCGCGATGTAAAACGGCGTGGTGGTGTCGCCAGCGCCTCTGAGGGCACCGGACACAATGATGCTCAGCGCGCTGAAGGGCTGTTCAAACGCCACAATGCGTATCAGCGACGCGCCGATTTGGCGGACCATGGGGTCCGGCGTGAACAGAGCAATGAGCTGGTCCGCCAGAATAAACATGACCACACCCATCAGGCTCATCATGATGGCGCCCCAGCGGATGGTGCGCAGGCCATAATCCCGCGCGGCTTCCCGCTGCTGGGCGCCCAGTGCCTGGCCCACCAGTGTAGCGGCCGCCACACTAAAGCCATAGCCCGGCATGTACCCCAGCGATTCGATGGTGATGGTCAGGTGATGGGCCGCCAGGGCGTAGGTGCCCAGCGACGCCACCATGCCCGTGAACACAATCTGGCCCAGGTTGATGCTGACCCGCTCCATGGCCGTGGGCAGAGCGATGCGCATCATGCGGCGGTACACGCTCATGTCCGGACGGAAGCGCGGCGCCTTCTTCAGCGCGTAGCCGCTGCGGTAGCTAAACAAGGTGTGCAGCAGGTAGGAACCGGAAGCGAAATAGGATAGCGCCGTGGCAATGGCTGCACCCTTCACCCCCAGACCAGCGCCCGGCATAAAGACCTGCATGCCCAGCACGCTGATGTGCCGGGAGGGAAAAATCAGCAGAAAGTTAAAGGTGACGTTCACCAGGTGGCTCATCAGCGTGGCGCGCATGGGCGTCTTGGTGTCGCCCACGCCCCGCAGAAGCGAGCCGGATACGCCACCCATGTAGTTGGGTATGGCGCCGATTGCCACAAACCTCAGATAGGTGGCAGCATCCGCGTGAATGGCGGGGTCGGCGTTCAGCCACCTGGGTATCCAAGGCGCTGCAAGCATGGCAAAGGTCATTAGGATGACACTGAGCAGCAGCCCGGCAAACAGGATATGCTGGGCCACATTTGTCAGCCCGCGCTTTTCGCCGGCGCCAGTCATGCGGGCCGACAGCGCGGTGCCCGCTACACCCAGCGACATCACCAGGCCGCCCATCAGCCAGCTGGGGGAGGCGTTAATGCCTACCGCGGCGGTGGCCGCGGCACCCAGGCTGCCCACCATGGCCGAATCGATGAAGATGACCAGGCTGGAGGACAGGTTTTCGATGATGGCAGGCCATGCCAGGGACATCATGCGACGGTTGGCCTCGCGCGGTGGCAACAATTGTGTCATAGCACCAGGTCTTTCACGACATTATCAAGCAGCGCCATCACGTATGGGCGCCCGCGGTCAGTGGGGGTTTGCAGGGCGATTTCATCGCTGGAAAGCGGGGTCAGGTCGCCAGATGCCTGCAGAACGGAGAAACTGCGCGGTGCTGTCAGCAGGGCCGCCGCGGCGACATAGGTGCCGTTGTTGCCCGACTTGTTAAAGTAGAACGAGTGAATGCCCTTGCCGCCGCGGTTCTGGCTGTCCAGCACGGAACCGGGCAAACGCTTGGCGTATCCCCGCTCACTGAACAGCACCAGTTGGCCATCGTTGGTGATGTTGCCGGCCCACTGCACCTGGTCGTCAGGCTTTAGCCGCATGGCGCGAACGCCGCGAGCTGTACGCCCCATGACGGGCACATCATCAGTTTTGAACCGAATCATCATGCCGGTGCGGGTGAGGCAGTACTGGTCAGCACCGTCGCTGACGCGCAACACGGTGAGCACCTTGTCATTTTTCAGGCTCATGGCGATGAACTTGCTTCGGCGCACATCATAGTCTGTTGCGGCGCTGCGCTTCACCTGTCCGCCTTCGGTATAGAACAGCAAGTCTGGCATGCTGCTCAGCTCGTCCGGCGCCAGGTCAAACAGCGCGACACATTGCTCGTCTTCCTCCAACCCACTCAGCACACCGCTGAGATATAGTCCCCGGTCACGCGGCCGGTTGGCTTCTTCCAGGCCGTTGACCGGGAAGGTATAGCAGTTGCCCAGGTTGGTAAAGAACATCAGCGTATGGGTGGTCAGCGTTCGGAAGGTGTACAGCGGCATGTCTTGCTCGCTCTCCGGCGGCTCCATGCGGTCGAAACTGCGGGGGTTCATACGCCGCAGCTGGCCGCCGCGGGTGTAGAAGACCACGGCCTCTTCCGCTTCGATGATGTTTTCAATGGGGGTTGCGGCTACTGTATCTTCCACATGAATGATTTCGGTACGGCGCGCGTCGCCGTATTTGTCGGCGACTTCCTTCAGTTCCTTTTTCAGCAGCGTCATCATGCGGCGCTCACTGCCCAGCAGCGCCTCATAGTTTGCGATGTCCTTCAGCAGTTTTTCGTGGTCCTGCCGCAAGGTGAGGATTTCAAGCCCCGTCAGCCGCTGCAGCCGCAAGTCCAGAATGGCCTGTGCCTGCTTGTCGGTGAAGTCAAAGCGCGCCATCAAGCGCTCTTTGGCCTCCCGGCCGTTCTTGCTGGCGCGAATCAGCGCGATGATTTCGTCCAGGCTGTCCACCGCGCGAATCAGCCCTTCCAGGATGTGGGCACGCGCGCGCGCCTGCTCCAGGTCATAGGTGGTGCGGCGGGTGAGTACGTTTTTCTGGTGCGCAATGTAGTGGCGAATAACTTCAGCGATGCCCATCTGCCGGGGTTTGCCGTCGGCGATGGCGACCAGGTTGACGCCAAAGGTGATCTGCATGTCGGAATACTTGTACAGGTAGCCCAGCATGGTCTCCGGGTCAACGTCGCGCTTCAGTTCAATCACCGCGCGCAAGCCGGTGCGGTCGGACTCATCGCGAATGTCATAGATGCCGCTCATGGCGGCCTTGCGTTCTTCAGATACCTTTAAGATACGCTCCAGCATCTGCGCCTTGTTTACCTGGTAGGGCACTTCGGTGATGCAAATCAGCGTGCGGCCTGCGCGTCCCGGCTCGGTATGTACCTTTGCGCGCAGTGTCAGCTTGCCCCGGCCTGTCTCAAAGGCTTCACGTATTTCCGGTGTGTCCAGCAGCACGCCGCCGGTGGGAAAGTCGGGTGCGGGCATCACCTGCATGATGTCGTCGACGGTGGCGTTTGGGTTGTCTATCACCAGCGCAACCGCGTCAATGGCTTCCTTCAGGTTGTGGGGCGGTATGTTGGTGGCAAGGCCTACCGCGATGCCCGACGCGCCGTTTACCAACAGGTTTGGGTACCGGGCGGGCAGCAGGTCAGGCTCTTTGAGGGTGTCGTCAAAGTTGAAGCGATAGGGCACCGTATCCTTGGCAATGTCCCGCAGCATTTCGGTGGCCAGCGGGGCCATGCGCGCTTCGGTATAGCGCATGGCGGCAGCAGAGTCACCGTCGATGGAGCCAAAGTTGCCGTGACCGTCCACCAGCATGCCGCGCATGGAAAAATCCTGGGCCAGGCGCACCAGGGCGTCATACACGCTGGTGTCGCCGTGGGGATGGTATTTGCCAAGGCAGTCGCCCACGATGCGGGCGCACTTGCGGTGGGGCTTGTCCGGGGTCATGCCCAGTTCGTGCATGGTAAACAGGATGCGCCGCTGCACGGGCTTCAGGCCGTCCTCCACCCGGGGGAGCGCGCGCTCCATGATGACATACTCCGCGTAGGGCATCATGCTTTGGTGCATGACGTCCTCAAGCGGCGTCTGGATGACCTCCGGCTGTATGTCCTGAACGGGGGGCTTTTTACGCATAGGCGGCCTCCTGTTCGTCGTTATTTGTGGCTAATTCGCGCTGGCTGAAGGTGTCCGGGCGGCCGAAGTCCGCATGGCGGCTGATGTACTCGCGCCGCGGGTCCACCTTGTCGCCCATTAGCACAGTGATGAGGCGGTCGGCCTCCGCGCCGTCCTCCAGCGTAACCTGCATCAGCTTGCGCTTAGCGGGGTCCATGGTGGTGTCCCACAGCTGTTCCGGGTTCATCTCGCCCAGACCCTTGTAGCGCTGAATGGTGTAGTTCTTCAGTCCGTCAGTGATGGCCTTCAGTTCCTTGTCGTTATAGGCGTATTGCTGGTTGTTGCCTGTACGCACCAGGTATAGGGGCGGCATGCCGATGTATACATGGCCGCCGGAAATCAACTCGCGCATGTAGCGGAAGAAGAAGGTGAGCAGTATCGCCCGGATGTGAGCGCCGTCCTGGTCCGCGTCAGACAGAATAATCACCTTGTGATATTTCAAGGTTTCCAGCGTAAAGTCTTCATCGATGTTGGTGCCAAGCGCGGTGATAATGCTGCGGAACTCTTCGTTGTTCAGCACCTGGTCAATGCGCTTTTTCTCCACATTCAATGGCTTGCCCCGCAGGGGCAGGATAGCCTGGAAGCGGCGGTCTCGCCCTTGCTTGGCGCTGCCTCCGGCGCTGTCACCTTCAACAATGAGCAGTTCGTTTTCTTTGGCGTTGCGGCCGGTGCAGCTGCTCAGTTTGCCGACCAGCGGTGCTGATTCCAGCTCATTTCTGGCGCGGGCGACCTCCCTAGCTTTGCGGGATGCCTCGCGCACCTTGGCGGCGCGGATGGACTTTTCCACAATCTGCTGGCCCAACTCCGCGTTCTTCAGGTCCTCCAAGAACTCCTGCAGTTTCAGGATGACCATGGCCTCCACCGCGGGGCGCACTTCGCTGTTGCCCAGGCGGCCCTTGGTTTGCCCCTCGAACTGCGGGTTCTTTACCTTGACGGTCAGCACGCAGGTGAGGCCTTCACGGTAGTCTTCACCCGCAAGGCCCATATCCTTTTCCTTCAGGGCACCGATGCGCCGGGCATAGTCGTTCATCGCCTTGGTCAACGCCGAGCGAAAGCCGGTTTCGTGAGTGCCGCCTTCAGCGGTGGGCACGTTGTTGACATAGGAGAAGATGGACTCCGTGTAGGCGTCAGTATACTGCATGGCGCATTCCAGCAGCACGCTGTCCTTTTGCGCGGAGAATACGATAGGGTCAGGGTGGGAAGGGTTTTTGTCGCTGTTAAGGTAGCGCACGTAGTCAGCGATGCCGCCTTCATAGTGAAACAGCCGCGGCTCGTTGTCCGGCGCCTCGGCGCGCTCATCCGTGAAGGTGATTTTCGCGTTGCCGTTTAGATAGGCCAGCTCCCGCAGACGGCGGGCGATGGTCTCCGCGTTAAAGTTGACATCTTCAAAGATGGTATCGTCGGGCAAAAACCGCACCAGCGTACCCCGCTTGCGCGTGTTGCTGATTTTCTGCAGCGGACTGGCAATGCGGCCGGCGTGGATTTTCTTGTCCTTGGCATCATATTGCGTTTCAAAGCGAATTTGCCAGTGTTCCCAGTCGCGGAAACTGTCCACCTGCATCCACTTGCTGAGCGCGTTGACAACCGACGCGCCCACGCCGTGCAAGCCGCCGGAATAGCTATAGTTCTGGCCGTCAAACTTGCCGCCGGCGTGCAGCTTGGTGTAGATGAGTTCCACACCGGAGATGCCCAGCTGCGGGTGAATATCCACCGGTACGCCGCGGCCGTCGTCCCACACGCTGCAGGAGCCGTCCTTGTGCAGCGTGACCGTGACCTCCGTGGCGAAGTCATTGGCGATTTCGTCGATGGCATTGTCCACCAGTTCCCACAGCAGGTGGTGAAGCCCGCGTATGCCGGTGGTACCGATGTACATGCCCGGGCGCATACGAACTGCGTCCAGGCCGTCCAGAAGCTGTAAATTTTGTGTTGTGTATTGTTGGGGCATAATCATCCTCCCAAGGAACCATTATAGCATAAAATAAGCAAGGTTCAACGCATCTTGCCCGTGTCCGTGAAGCGGCGTATACTGCCCAAGGAGGATGAAAATATGACGCGAAGAAGACTGGGATACAGGCGCTGGCAGACCCTTGCGGCCCTGCTTGCGGCAGCGCTGCTGTTACTTACAGCATGCACTGCGCCGGTAGCGGTGCAACAAGGAGCGGTAACGCCCACGGAAGTGACTACAGCCGCACCGCAGGCAACCCCCGTGCCGGGGGACAGGGACGCGGTGGCGAACCACATTGAAGAGCATGGAAGTTTGCCCGACTACTACATCACCAAACAACAAGCGCGGGACCTGGGCTGGTCAGGCGGCAGTTTGAAAAACTACGCGCCTGGCAAGCTCATCGGCGGCGACCGGTTCGGCAATTATGAGGGCCTGCTACCTGAGAAAAACGGACGCCGCTACACGGAATGCGACATCAACACTTGGGGCAAGTCCAGCCGCGGCGCCGAGCGCATTGTTTTTTCCAATGATGGACTGGTGTATTACACCCCTGACCACTACGAGAGTTTTGAACTGCTGAAAGGAACACCCTGATGCGCAGAATATTATTGGATGGCGCCAAGATGCGCACGCGCGATGCGCTGCACGACCACCTGGCGCGCCGCCTGCGGCTGCCCGCTTACTATGGCCGCAACCTGGACGCTCTGCACGACTGCCTGGGGGAGATGGGCGATGTTGCCATCACCCTGCGCCGCCGGGATGATATGCTGCAGGCCATGGGGGACTATGGCCTGCAACTGCTGAAGGTGCTGGGCAACGCCACGGCCGAGTACCCTGGCCTGCGCTTTAGAGCAACCGGTCGGTAGCCTCCAGCGCTTCCGCCAGGGAGCCTTGTATGACCAAATCAGCCCTGGCGTCCATGCCGGTAGGGCTCTTGTTGATGATGACCAGCTTGCCCCTGCAGCTTTGCGCGAAACCGGCCGCCGGGTAGACCATCAGGCTGGTGCCGCCGACAATCATCAGGTCGCAGCGGTCAGCGGCTTGGGCGGCCTCCCTCATCACCTGCGCGTCAAGGGGCTCCTCATACAGCACTACATCCGGTTTGATGGTGCCGCCGCAGGTACACAAGGGCACGGTTTGGGGCGTATTGAGGACATCCTGCAGGGAATGTGCCTTGCCGCAGGCCATGCAGTGGTTTCTCAGCACACTGCCGTGCAATTCCCAAACCTGCTGACTGCCCGCCGCCTGGTGCAGCCCATCGATGTTTTGCGTGATGATGCCATGCAGCAGCCCCTGCCGTTCCCACTTGGACAATACACGGTGCGCGGCGTTTGGCTGGGCGTCCGGGTAAAGCATTTTCTCCCGGTATAATCGGAAGAAGTCTTCGGGGTATTGCATGAAATAGCTATGGCTGAGCAGGCGCTCCGGCGACACCTTGGCCCCGCCCGCGTACAGCCCTTGCGCACTGCGAAAGTCCGGTATGCCGGACTCGGTGGAGACACCCGCGCCGCCAAAGAAAACCGCATGGCGCGAAGCGCGTAACAAATCAGCCAATTTTCTGTAAGAAGATTCTGACAAACTGATCACCTCTTCTTCAATTATACTTGATATTGCTTGGTTTCTCAAAGTTTACAGCGCCAATGCTCCACAGGTTGGCGGGCCGTTGAGTCTCGCCGCCGCGGTGTGTTATGCTTGGCTGCGCGGACAAACCGCGCCGGGTATGTCATTGAGGTGGTTATGAACGAACAGGGCTTTGTATCCCAAGGGCTGACGACACAGCAGGCCCAAAGGCTGCATGAGGAAGGAAAAGGCAATGTGCCTCCCCGCGCCGCCGGGCGCACGCTGGGGCAGATTGTTTTCCATAATCTGTTTACTTGGTTTAACATATTGAACTTTTTGCTGGCACTTGCGCTGATTGGCGTGCACAGCTGGCGCAACATGCTGTTCATGGGGGTGGTCATCAGCAACACCCTCATCAGCACCATCCAGGAAATCCGGGCCAAGAAGACCGTAGACCGGCTGACCCTGCTGGTGACGGCGCCTGTTCATGTGCTTCGGGATGGTCAATGGACGCAGCTTCCGGCCGAGCAGTTGGTGCTGGGTGATGTGGTGATCTTCTCCGCCGGGGACCAGGTCTGCGCGGACGCGGACGTAGTGTATGGCCTAGGGGCGGCGGACGAGTCACTGCTGACCGGCGAAAGCGATCCGGTGCCCAAGCAGCAGGGGGAGGCGCTGTACTCCGGCAGTGTCATCACCGAGGGCAAACTGTACGCAAGCCTGAAAAACGTGGGGGAACAAAGTTACGCCGGCCAGCTGGTGCAAAGCGTGCGGACCATCAAGGTGCCCCGAAGCCAGCTGATGGAAGACCTGAAAAAACTCATCCGGGTCATCAGTTACTTCCTGATACCTTTGGGCTTGATGGTTTTTTTCAAGCAATATCGGCTGCTTGATTATCCGCTCAACCAGGCCGTGCCCTCGGCAGTCGCGGCTATGATTGGCATGATTCCAGAGGGTTTGATGCTGTTGACCAGCATGGCGTTGGCCGTGGGTGTGGTACGCCTTGGCAAACAGAACACCCTGGTGCAGGAACTATACGGCATTGAAAACCTGGCGCGGGTGGACACCCTGTGTGTGGACAAAACCGGCACCATTACCAAAGGCATGCTGGAGGTGGAGCATGTCATTCCCTTGGGGGAGGCCGACCAGCAGAGCGTCGACAAATGGATGATGCAACTGCTGCAAGCATCCGAAGACGATAACCTCACCTTTCAAGCCCTGCGAAGCCATTGGACGGGGCCGGCGCAGCCGGCCCAGCCCGTGGCTGGCCGGGTGCCGTTTTCTTCCGCGCGCAAGTGGAGCGCCATCGGCTTTGCGATGCAGGGCTGCGTGGTGCTTGGCGCGCCGGAGTTTGTGCTGGGCAGCGCCATGCCTGACGACTTGCGCCAACAGGTCAGCCACTACGCGACGCAAGGGCTTCGGGTGATGCTGCTATGCCGATCGGCGAACCCCCTTGATGGTCAGACGCTGCCGGACGCGTTGCAGCCGCTGGCGCTGATTACGCTTAACGACCAAATACGGGACGACTTCGCCGAAACCGCTGCCTACCTGGCTCGGGAAGGTGTGGATATCAAGGTTATCTCCGGCGATAACCCACTGACGGTGGCGGAGGTCGCTCGGCGGGCTGGGCTTCAAGGCGCTGACCGCTGGGTGGATATGTCCCTGGTTAAAGGCGATGAAGCACTGGAGCGCGCGGCGGAGCAGTTCACGGTGTTTGGCCGGGTCGCGCCCGAGCAAAAGCAGCGGCTGGTGGTTGCCATGAAGGCCGCGGGAAAGACCGTTGGTATGATGGGGGATGGGGTGAACGACGTGCCCGCCCTGAAAGTGTGCGACTGTGCCATCGCCATGGCTGGCGGCAGTGATGCCGCCAGGCGCGTATCCCAGCTGACACTGCTCAAGGAGAACTTTTCCGCCCTGCCGCAGGTCATCTTGGAGGGCAGGCGGGTCATCAACAACATCTCCCGCTCGGCTTCCCTGTTCCTGGTGAAAACACTGCTTAGTTTCCTGCTGTCGTTGATGACCTTGTTGCTGCCCATTCGCTACCCCTTTGAGCCCATCCAGATGACGCTGATTAGCTCCTTTACCATTGGTATCCCGTCGTTCTTCCTGGCGCTGGCGCCCAACCGCGAGCGGGTGCAGGGGCACTTCACCAAAACCATCGTCAGAAACGCGCTGCCAGGCGCTGTGACCAATGTGTTGCTGTTGCTTGTGTTGTACGCGGTGTCGGGCATGGTTGATATGTCACCCGAGCAGCGCGGCACCATCGCGGTGGCCGTGGTGGGCTTCACCGGGCTGTTGGTGCTGGCCTATACAAGCAGGCCGCTGAACCTGATGCGGGGCTTACTGCTTGCGGCGATGGCCGGCGGCATGCTGCTGACAGCGCTGCTGATGCCTAAACTGTTTTACCTGGTGCCCCTGGCGCCCACAGGGTGGGTGTTGCTGGTTATACTGCTTGTGCTGTCCCCGGTTTGTTTAGCGTTTCTTCGCTCAGCCGTGCAGCGCTTCTTTGAAGCGCGGCACAAGCGAAAAAGCGCTTAGTTTTTGGCGGGGATTGCCCATTTGGCCGGCACAACGCCGGTTCGCACAACAATTGCACAAAGGCCGGGCGCAAAGTTTGGTGATTCTATCAACTGACAGAGCGTCCGGCCTTTTGTTATAATGCCAAGCAAGGAAGAGCTTTGCTCATCCAACGACGAATACAGAAAGCGGAGGAAGCATCATGGCAAGTGTAACCCTGAAGCACATCTACAAGATTTATCCCGGCGGCGTAACGGCTGTCAGCGACTTTACCCTGGACATCGAAGACAAAGAGTTTATCGTTCTGGTCGGCCCCTCCGGCTGCGGTAAGTCCACCACGCTGCGCATGGTCGCCGGCCTGGAAGAGATTTCCGATGGTGAACTCTACATCGGCGACAAGCTGGTCAACGACGTCGCCCCCAAG
>CAYFSN010000006.1:14374-43979 GCA_964345845.1 uncultured Christensenella sp. | reverse complement strand
ATGGGATGGGGCGTTTGGAGGATGGGTACCTCTATCTGCCGTAGATCAAAGAAGGCATGAAGGGCGTAGTTGACGACAGTACCGGCGGTACCGCGTACAGGCGGTTCAACGGTTGGGCGCATCGCAATAACGTATGGGCTAAGACGGGAACCTCGCAGGTAACCATTGGCGGCATCAAGCTGGACTTGGAGAACAACAGTTGGTTCGTGCTGTTGGCGCCCTATGAGACGGAAACCGAAATCGCCGTTGTGGTTATGATACCAAACGGCTTGGCGGGGGCGGAGTCTACGTTGGCTGCCCGCGAGTTCATCAGCTGGTGGATGGATAACCGTCAGCTAACAGCGGAGGACCATCCGGTTGTTGGCGGAAATGAGTTGATGCCATGAGCAGTTTTTCTAAGAAAACAAAGGTCATTCTATTCGCATCGGGCAAAGGCGGGGTGGGTAAGTCCACCTTGTCTGCCGCCCTGTGCGTACTGATGGCCCGGCAGGGAAAGCGGGTCCTGCTCATTGACGGCGATGTGGGCCTGCGCAGCCTTGACCTGATGCTGAATATGCAAGATAAAGTCCTGTATGAGCTGGCCGACAGCTTGGCCAGACGCTGCAGCCTGGATGATGCGATGCAGCCGGTACCCATGGCGCCCGGTCTGTTTCTGATGGTCGCCGGACAGGAGGCGCGCCCGCGCGTGTTTGCCGGCAAAGACATCACCCGCGTGGTGAAGACGCTAAAGCAGCGCTTTGATATCATTGTTATTGATGGACCTGCTGGCATTGGCAGGGGTTTGAGAAACTGGGCCTCGCTTACCAACCGCGTGGTGTTGGTCGCCACGGCGGACGATGTATGTTTGCGGGATACCGAAAAGACCGCCCGCATGATGCGGGAGGGTTGGAAACTGCGGCCCCAGCTGCTGTTGAACCGTTTGGACAATCGCCTGGTGCAGCGAGGCTTGCTGAGTGACCCTGCCGCCATCGCCGCCAGTTTGGACATTGAACTGTTGGGCGTTATCCCCCAAAGTGAAGACGTCTACCGTGGAATGCTGCAAGGCATTACCGCGGCGGATGTTGAAGACAGACAGTTGAAGGAATCACTGAGGCGCACGGCGGTGCGTCTGACCGGCGAGCTAAGCCCATGGCAGGCACCTGAAACCCTGGGCCAAAGGCTGCGCCGCTTCTTTGGAAAGGAGGTGCGGCCAATATGATGTTAACAGAGGACAGTCGTACAAAGCCGCATTTTGACTTTTTGCTGTTGCTGACCATGTACGCGCTGATGATTATGGGCGTTTTGGCGATATCTGTCGCCACCTTCAACCCAGCGGTCAGCGCGGATGTGCCGCTGCTTAACCGCATATTGAACTCGGAATCCGGCCGGTGGCAGGCCATCTTCATGATTGCATCGCCCGCGGCGGTGTGGTTCATTGTGGCGATACCCTACGAGCACTTCCGCTCCTATGCGCGTTTATACTATTACTTTGTACTGATTATGCTGGGCATCGTGTTGCTGATTTCGTCCACCATTCGCGGCGTCAGCGCGTGGCTGGAGGTTTCCCTGGGCCGCATGATTCAACCGGCGGAGTTCGCGAAGATTACCATTATACTGATGCTGGCGCGCACTATGGCCAACAACCCCAAGCCCATGAGCACCTTTCAGGATGCCATGCGCGTTCTGCTCATTTTCGGATTACCTGCGGGCATTACGGTGCTTCAGGGTGAAGTTGGTTCGGTCATCGTTATGGCGGCCATCTTCTATGTCATGCTGTACTTTGGCGGCGCGGACTGGAAATGGCTGACCTTTATGTTCCTGGCTGCGGCGCTGGGCATCGGCACCATTTTTACCTACGGCCTCATCAGCGGAGATACCAGTTTCCGCCTGCAGCGCATCCTGTCCTTCCTGGACCCGCAGAAATACGCACAAACGGGTGGATACCAGATTCTCAACTCTGAGCAGGCCATTGGCTCAGGCGGTTTGACGGGTATTGGCTTGTTTGTTCCGGGCTCCATGAGCCAGCTAAACTATGTTCCTGAGGATTGGACGGACTTCATCTTTGCCACCATCGGGGAAGCAGTCGGCTTTGTCGGCTGTGTTGTCATTGTGCTGATGTACTTGCTGCTGCTGCTGAGGATGCTCTACTTGGCACGCTATACGTACGATAAGTTTGGTCGGATGATTATCATTGGCGTTATGGCCATGATGTTCATACATATTTTTCAGAACATTGCCATGACCATCGGCCTGATGCCCATCACCGGCATTCCGCTGCCATTCCTCAGCTACGGCGGGTCAAACCTGCTGACCAACGTCATTGGCGTATCCCTGGTGCTGAACGTTGTCAGAAACCGCTCCAATGCTGCCATTGGCAACTATGCGATGCCCATCGTGGTTACCCAGACCACCCGAGCACGCAGAGGACGCCGGAAGAAACGCGTATACGTAAACACCACCCAGGCTTGAATCCTCAACGGGAGCGTCGCTTGCGTCATTCCATCGAAAAACTGAGGTTTTTCGATGGTTTGGCTTTGGCCGTCTACCTCTCGCTTCGCTCCCGGGCGGTAGACGGCATGGAAACCCTTGCTACGCAAGGCCTGCCGCGCCACCGTACACGCCGCTGGCGCGGATTGTACTCGGAGGGCTTCGGCCCTCCGAACCTCCCATTGGGGATGGTTTACAGTCTACAATGATCCTACCTCCAGTTTTTCCTGTAACAGCCTTGCCAATACCAAATACTCATAGTATAATCCGCATGCTTTACGAGCGCAGTGATCGACTGGTAGGAGAGGATTCGCCAATGCTTGTGATTTGCCCCAAGTGTGAACTGAACTATATGGAAAGCACAGACCGCATGTGCCGGGTGTGCTATCGGGAAATCCACGGGACGGACGTGCCCGAAGAAACCGAACTTTGCAGTGTTTGCAATGAAACCCCTGTCATGTCCGGCAAGGATTTGTGCCCCATTTGCTATAAGGAAATAAGCGCGGAGCGTGCCCTGGCTGATGACGAAGATGCAGTGGCTGAAGACGGCGAAGATGACGAAGAGGTCATCGACGAGATTGTACCGGACCTGGTAGACAGCGATGATATACCGGAGCCGGAGTTTCAGGAAATAGATCGAAACCTGTCGCTGGACGAACTGAGTGAACAGGAAGAAGCCGACTCTGACGAGGAGGAAGAGGACGATTAGCCCAATACCAAAGGTTTTTGCGGTTGGTGATTTGCACCTTCCCGGCGGTACGGACAAACCCATGGATGTGTTCGGCGGCCATTGGGAAGGGCATTTTTTGAAAATCGCAGAAGACTGGCGTGAACGCGTTCGCCAGGAAGACATTGTGCTGATACCTGGTGATATCAGCTGGGCAATGCAGCTTAGCCAAGCACAGCAAGACCTGGACGCCATAGGTGCCCTCCCGGGCAGAAAGATACTCATTCGCGGCAATCACGACTATTGGTGGGGCTCAATCAGTAAGCTGCGTGCTGCCCTGTCGCCAGGCATGTATGCGCTGCAAAACGACGCGCTCATGTTAGATGGTTTGGTTTTCTGCGGAAGCCGCGGTTGGACGGCGGCAACGGAAGCTTCTGACGATGAGGACCGGAAGATATACCTGAGGGAGTTGGGCCGCATGGAACTCTCCCTGCAAGCCGCAATACGTCTTAGCAAAGATGTTCCCCCCATTGTGCTGACCCATTACCCGCCGGTAGAGGAAAGGGGGGGAGTAACACCAATGAGTGCATTGTTTACGCGGTACGGCGTTCGTGATGTGGTGTACGGACACTTGCACGGCGCTGCATGCGAACGTGCCTTCCGGGGTGAAGTGGATGGTGTACGATATCATTCGGTTTCATGTGATGGCCTGGGTTTTCGGGTTTATGAGCTTCCGCCAGTAGATAGCGCACCCAAAGAAACCCCCAAAGAATAAAACGTCACATTGAACTAAGGAAAACAAAATATTTGTGAAAAAAGCACAAACAAATGCGCGCCTTCCATTTTATCAGGGAAGGCGCGTTCTGTTTAATTGGCGGTTAATAGAACGTGTTTTCGGATAAAACGCAAGATATCAACTTTTGCCTTGAGTGTAAATGCCCAAAGGCCGTTTTGTTAGGCCCAGCCTTCATTGACGGGCTTTGTTCATGCGTGGTAAATTGTGTTGGCAAGAGGAAATAAGTGGGGATTGGTGGTGAAAAGGGTGGGCATTGGTGACAGCAACGACCGCAAAGACGGGCTCACTCAAGGAACCCCGGAAGAACAAATCAAGCGATATGAGTTCTACGGTGTTTACAACCACAGCATTGATGCCAAAGGCCGCATGATTGTGCCCCAGAGTTTCCGAGAGCAAATGGGGGAACGCATCATCGTTGGTGTGAACATGGCGCAAAGCAGCATCGTCATTTACCCGTACGACGTCTGGCGCCGCAACGTGGAAATGCTCACCGAATTGACGGAAGAAGACGTGAGCGCTGAGATTTTTTTAGAACGTTTCTCCATGTTGTCGTTTGATAACGTAAGTTTTGACCCGCAGGGGCGTGTATTGATTCCCGCCGCACTGAGAGACTTATACCTCCGGGATGCCACTGGTGTACAGGTTTCCGGCGCGAAGGATTACGTACGTGTTGTATCCAGTGAACAAGCAGCCAATGAAACGGATCGCTTCCACAATGAACACCCCGCACCCTTGCAGGATATCAGCCTGATCCAGGCGCGTATCAGAGCGAAGAAGGGTTTATAGTCCGCCGAGTGCGATGACCACCAGCAGGAAAGGAGCAAGCGCAGATGCAGTTGAACCAGACAATGAAGGCGAATAGTTATGTGTTAGCCGGCGAAGGCTTGAACCCCTTCGAGCGTATTGTGGAGTCACGCAGTGTAGATGTGCCGGGCGACGCGCCCCAGGATGAATCCCAGCGCGTTGCTTACAGGGCCCCACGTGAACAGACGCTAAAACGCCGCGGCGTAGCGCTTCCTTGGGCACTCTTGATGATCCTGGGTGTGGTTGCTATAATGTCCATGGTCACACTGCAAAAGGCCGGCAATGCAAGAGCCCTGGAGGCCGAGGTACAGCAGCTTAGCAACCGTTTCCTCGCTGCTGAACAGGAAAGAATGGACCTGGAGGAGGCCTACCTGGAAGCGTGTGATAGTTCCTACATCACTTATTACGCGGCGCAAAACCTGAAAATGAAACGCGCATTGTTCGAAGAGACCATTCAGGTAATGGCGCCTAGCACACGGCCGGTTACCCAGTTTGCGGACAGCAATATGCTGGGAATGGCGGGACGCCACTAAACAGGGTTGTGTATGAAAGGCTAAGAACGAATGAAGCTATCGCTACTGGCGAAAGAAGCAGCACCGTATTTTGTGGCGCTTCGTGGTGACTGTGAGGTAGAAAGCCTCACACAGGATAGCCGCGAGACTACAAAACGCGGTCTGTTTTTTTGCATCGTAGGCGCCCGTATAGATGGGCACACATTGGCAGAGCAGGCCATCAGCAATGGCGCTGTTGCACTTGTCGTCACCCGCTTTCTGGATATGGACGTGCCGCAAATCCTTGTCAACAACGACCGCGCCGCCATGGCGATGATTGCCGCGGCCTTTTATGGGCATCCAGCCCGGCAGCTCCGAATGATTGGGGTGACTGGCACCAAAGGAAAGACGACCACCTGCTATTTCATCAAGGCCATCATTGAAGCAGCTGGCATGAAAGCGGGGCTTATCGGCACCACCGGCAACATGATTGGCGACCATTGGATGAAGAGCAACCTGACCACGCCCGACCCCATTGACCTTCACCGCACATTGCGGCAGATGGCGGACGAAGGCGTGGACATGGTGTGCATGGAAGTATCGGCCCACGCCATCTCCATGCACCGTCTCGAAGGGGTTACCTACGAAGCGGCCTGTTACATGAACCTGTCGCAGGACCATCTGGACTTTTACGGCAGCATGGAGCGGTACTTTGAGGCAAAGAAGTCTTTCTTTATTGGCGGGGCCGTCAAGAACGCGGCGCTCAACGCCGATGATGACTATACTTCACGCATCGTCAAGGATTTGAAGATACCGCATAGCTCCTATGGCATCTGCACCAATGCTGACATCTTTGCAAGGGACATTGAAATTCATGAAAACGGCGTGGATTTCACGCTGTCTTTGTGGAATGAAATGGTCTACCCCGTGCATTTGCTGATGATGGGCATGTTTAACGTGTACAACGCATTGGCTGCCACGGCGACGGCGCTTATTGTTGGCATTCAGCCGGACAAAATCGCCCAGGGGCTCGGCAGTGTAAAAACGGTGCCGGGCCGTGCGGAAGTACTGGACACCCATACACCGTATAAGGTGATACTGGATTATTCCCACTCGCCGGATGCGATGGAAAACATACTCCAGACGGCGCGCGAGTTCGCGCGCGGCCGCATCATGGTTGTGTTTGGCTGCGGCGGAGACAGGGACCATCAAAAGCGCCCATTGATGGGAAAGGTCGCCGGTATGTTGGCAGACTGCGCGATTCTTACCAGTGACAATCCACGCACCGAAGACCCCATGGCCATATTACGTCAAATTGAAGCGGGGGCACAGGCGTCGGGCGGCAAGTACGATGTGATAGAAAACCGCCGGGACGCCATCAAAGCAGCCCTCGACTGGGGCCGGGAGGGTGATGTCATCATCCTTGCGGGCAAGGGACACGAAACGTATCAGGAAATCAACGGGGTAAAGCGCCCGTTTGACGAAAAACAGATTGTACGCGAGTTGCTTGCTGAGCAACGGAGCCAGGCATGAAGGAGATAATCGTTGCGCTGTTTTCAGCGCTGATTGTGTTGCTGTTCATGCCGATGCTGATTCGCTATATGCGCGGCAGGCAATTTGGCCAAACCATTTATAAGTTAGGCCCCCAGGCACATCTGGAAAAGCAGGGGACGCCCAACATGGGCGGCATCCTGATTGCTTCCGCGTCCGTGGTGACGGCGCTGTCGTATGCGCTGTTTGAGGGAATCGCCTGGCGGTTGCTGCCGGTGCTGTTAACAGCCATTGGATGCATGGCCGTAGGCTTTGCGGATGATTACCTCAAGGTGATACACAAGGAGCATGAAGGGCTGAAACCGCGCCAGAAGGTACTGGGTCAGGTGCTGGTCGGTGTGCTGTTTTCCCTCTATTGCTACTTCACCGTAGGCAGCAGCATTTTGTTGCCTTTCAGCAAGTCTACCTGGGACTTGGGTGTGTTTTATGTGCCACTGATGACGCTGCTGATTGTCTTCATGACAAACAGCGCAAACCTGCAGGATGGCGCCGATGGCTTGCTGTCGTCGGTCACCGTGGTTGGCGGCGTTGCATTTGGCATCATTGCCCTGATGATGGACAGTCAGGTCATGCCCAGAGACGGTGCTGCCTCCGCTGGGCTAATGTTCGCGCTGGTGGGTGCGTGCATAGGTTTCCTTTGGTTCAACAGGCACCCAGCGCAAATCATGATGGGGGATACCGGCTCCATGCTAATTGGCGGCGCTTTTGTTGCGGTCGCCATTTTGCTCGGCTTGCAGTTTTGGCTGATTCCCATCTGTTTGACCATGATTATGTCATCTTTGTCGGTGATTATTCAGCGCCTGTATTTTAAGGCAACCCATGGAAAACGGATATTCAAAATGTCGCCCATTCACCATCACTTTGAGCTTTCGGGCATGAGTGAGAATCAGATTGTGGTGATGTACACGCTTGTCACCCTGGCGCTGAGCATGCTGGGTGTATGGGCAGTAGTGCCGATCGTTCGCTGAGATAGGTATGAGCATAACGCCGTTACGCGAAATATGCGGGGAGCCATGGCATGGCAAGCATGTGCTTGTCGTTGGCCTTGCCCGAAGCGGGCTGGCATGTGCAAGGGTCCTGTTGCTGGCTGGTGCAATGCCCAGGCTGCATGATCGAAAGCCTTTGGCGGCGCTGCCACCCGAGGTGTCTGACTTGGTGGCGGAGGGCTGTGAGTTCATCGCGGATGAAAATCCCGAGGTAATACTGGACGGCATGCAAGCCGTCATCATCAGCCCTGGTGTGCCCATTGACGCCCCCATCATTAGAGAAGCAAATATTCGAGTTATCCCGGTGCTGGGCGAGTTGGAGTTTGGCGCTCGCTTTGCTCGGGGGCAGCTTTACGCGATTACTGGAACAAACGGGAAAACAACAACGGTTTCCCTGTTTGGCGAAATGCTGCGGCAAGCAGGGCATGCAGCCCATGTAACCGGGAATATTGGGTATCCGCTGTCTGCGGCGGTGTTAGAGGCAGGGGCTGATGACCCGCTGGCTGTGGAAGTGTCCAGTTTCCAGTTGGAGAGTACAAGCCTGTTTCACCCAAAAATCGCGGCTGTGCTCAACGTAACTCCGGACCATTTGAATCGTCATGGCACCATGGAAAGGTATGCGCAGCTGAAGAAACGCGTTGCCGAAAACCAGACGGAGCGTGATTACCTGGTGCTGAACTG
This sequence comes from uncultured Christensenella sp., assembly GCA_964345845.1. Taxonomy (GTDB): domain Bacteria; phylum Bacillota; class Clostridia; order Christensenellales; family Aristaeellaceae; genus UBA1038. The sequence continues at coordinate 35,537 of CAYFSN010000006.1, read as the reverse complement.
GGACAATCTGCTGACCCGCACAATGGCGGATATGGCATCTTCGGCGGTGTACTGGTTTTCCGCATCGCAACGTGTACCTCGGGGCACCTGCGTGATGGATGAGCAGGTAGTTTTTGTGGATAATGATGTGCAGAAGGTTATATGTGCAAAGGAAGATGTAAGCCTGCCGGGCGCGCATAACCTGGAAAACGCGTTGGCTGCTGCGTGTATGGCCATGCTGGCCAAGGTGCCTGCTGCGGTGATTCGCCACACGCTGCGCACATTTGCGGGCGTTGAGCATCGGCTGGAATTCGTACTGGAGTGCTCCGGCGTACGCTATTATAACGATAGCAAGGGTACAAACCCCGACTCCACCATGCGCGCGATTGCGGCCATGCAGGCACCCTTTGTGCTGCTGGCAGGCGGAGAGAATAAGGGCACGCCGTTTGACGGGCTGGCACAGTTTGCGGCGAATCAACCGCTGATGCGTGCGGTTGTTCTCTATGGCGAAACAGCTCATGCGATGGCGGCGGCGTTCAAAGCAGCAGGGATAGAGCGGGTAGTTGTTACCGAAGTGCTTGAAGCCGCGCTTGAAGCCGCGTGCGGCATAGCTGAACCCGGTTTTACTATCTTGCTGTCGCCCGCGTGTTCGTCCTTTGACCAATTTGACAACTACGAGCATCGTGGCCAGTACTTCAAGCAATTGGTCCACAACCTGGCAGAACGGGAAGGTGCGTGATGCAGTCCGGAGGACCAGGAACTGAATACTATCCGCCGCCGGAACTGCCGGACGGCGTTGCTGCGCCTAAACAGCAGGCGACGGGGCAGGAGCCCATGCAGGAAAGGGAGCCGCCCGCGCCCATGTCACCGGAGCGGCGCATACTCATTATCGCCAGCGTGCTGCTCATCGCCATCAGCGCTGCCTTCATTATCCGCAACTTGGTTTTCACCATTCGCCATGTGCGGGTGGTTGGTACACAAAATGTGGGATGGGAGCAGGTGGCGCGGTCTGCGGGGCTGAATCCGTCCAGCAATTACTTCAACCTGAAAGAAGAGCGCATCAGAGAGGGCATCAACAGCAACCGCTACCTGATTTATGAACGCTTGGAAACGGTGTTTCCAAACACAGTGGTGCTGTTTGTACGCGAGCGCTTACCGGTTGCCAGCATTCACTATATAGGCATCTCCTACATTATGGCTGATGACGGCATGATCCTGGAACGGACAAAAAACCTGAATCAATATCCTGATTTGATGACCGTCTCGGGTCTTGACCTGCGGGACATAAGGCAAGGCAGCATCCCACAGAGTACCCGGATTAATCAGATGGATGTGTGTGTTGACTTAACCCGAGAGCTGATTGCGCAGGGGTTCAACCGTCAGGTGAAGGATATCAACCTATCCGAGTTATCCAGCATTTACTTAACGACCACTGATGGGTATTCTGTGCATCTTGGTAACGGTACGCAGCTGCGCGCGAAGATTGGCACGGTGCGCGCGGTGGTAGAGGAGTGCCGGCGTCGCGGGTATGAGCCTGGCGTGATTGAAGCTACGGTGCCGGGTGAAGCGACCTACCGACCGGACACACCGGCGTGACCAAAACGCCAACTGGGCAAAGGTTGGCCTGCCCAAAGTGATTATGGATGGCAGGGCTTGCTAACTTATCACAAAACAGTTACAATAAGGTATCCAAATGGCTATCCTCATTCGGTTTGTTTTTGTGTCAACGAGCCAAGAGGCACAACAGCCAAGAAACGGGGTTGAGCGTTCCATGAGAAATACGATTACAGTCATCGATTTTGGCACGAGCAAGGTGGTAGCGCTGGTGGCTGAAGTCAGCGGCCGTCAGCGGTGTGACATCACCGGCGCGGGTATCGCGCCATATGATGGCTTTGCTGATGCACGCTGGAACAACCCCGACTTGGTGAACGAGACCATCGCCACCGCGATTCGCACGGCAGAGGAGCAGGCCAGAACAAACACCCGCGACGTGTATGTTGGGGTACCGGGCCAGTTTTCCAGGGTCTACACGGTGGAAGTACGGGTGGACTTGCAGGGCGCTGACCCACACGTAACCGCAAAAGACATTGAGACGCTGTTTGCCCTGGCCAATGAGGAAGTGCGCGAGGTGCGAGGCACGCCCATTCACCGCAGCCCGGCGTGGTTTGTGGTGGATGATGGCAAAAAAACGCTGGAGCCGCTGAACCTGCACGGCAATGAACTGCGCGCCATGATTTCATATGTGGTGGCCGACCAGTTTTTCATTGATGATGTGTCCGAACGCCTGAGGGCCATTGGCAAGAACGCCTGCGGCTTTTTCTCTACGCCCATGGGGCAGGCAATGCTCTATATCTCCGATGAGGAGCGTGACCGCACAGCCCTGCTGGTAGACATTGGCTATCTGTGCACAGAAGTGATGGCCGTAGAGGGGGATACCATTATATTCCACAAGGTGTTGCCGCTCGGCGGCGGGCACATCACGGCCGACATTACCTATGGTCTCGATATTCCGCTGGATCAGGCAGAGCAGGTGAAGCGGGCCTATGCATTTGGTGCCCCCAGTTCTCAGCCTGTGTTTGATGTGACCGGCAGCGACGGCAAGACGCTGACCTTCTCCTATGAGAAAGTATCCCAAATCGTGGATGCACGCGCCGAGGAAATCTGCGAAGCGGTGCGTGACTGTATCGCGGAATCCGGTGTACGCTTGGGGAACTGGTCAGCCGCTTACCTGACGGGCGGCGGTTTGGCGATTAACAGAGGGGGACGGGAACTGCTCAGCGAACGGCTTGGACGCCCGGTGCGCGAATTGCCGCGCAAGGCAGTCAAGCTGTCCAGCCCCATCTATTCCAGTGCGCTGGGCCTGATTGATTTGATTATTGATACGCGCACGGGCAGCGGTGCCCCGCAAGGCCCGGTCAAGAGCTTTTTCCGCGGCTTGTTTGGCGGCTGAAGCAACGCTTGACCCACAATGGAGGAGGAGCAACCATGCTGGAACTACAGGTAGAACAGGAACAAAAACAGTCTTTTGCGTCGATTAAGGTGGTCGGCTGCGGCGGCGGCGGCACCAACGCTGTCAACCGCATGGTGGAAGCGAAGCTGAAAGGCGTCGACTTTATTGCCATTAACACCGACCGACAGGCGCTAACCACTTCCCTGGCGGATACCACGCTGCAAATTGGCGAGAAGCTAACCAAGGGGCTTGGCGCGGGTGCAGTGCCGGAAATCGGCAAGCGCGCGGCGGAGGAAAGCCGTGAGGAAATCGCTTCGCTGTTAAAGGGCGCAGACCTGGTATTTGTCACCGCCGGTATGGGCGGCGGCACGGGCACAGGCGCAGCGCCTGTGGTGGCCGACATCGCGCGAGAGTTAAACTGCTTGACCATCGGTGTGGTCACCAAGCCTTTCCAGTTTGAAGGAAAGCAGCGCATGCGCAATGCGGAAAGCGGCATTAACGAGCTAAAACAGTACGTCGATACGCTGGTGGTTATTCCCAATGACCGCCTGTTGCAGGTGGTCAGCAAAGGCACATCCATGCTGGAAGCATTCCGCGTAGCTGATGATGTGCTTCGCCAGGGCATCCAGGGCATTTCCGACCTCATCGCGCTGCCCGCAACCATCAACCTGGACTTTGCCGACGTCAAGACCATCATGGAGTCTGGCGGCATGGCGCACATCGGTATCGGCACCGGCAAGGGCGAGAACCGTATGGTGCAGGCTGCCAAGGCTGCTGTTGCAAGCCCGCTGCTTGAAACCAAGATTGACGGCGCACGCGCGGTACTCATTAACATCACCGGCGGCGACGATATGCCCATCCTGGATATCAACGAAGCGGCCCGCCTGATTCAGGAATCCGCGGATAGCGAAGCCAACATCATCTTTGGTGCTGGCGTCGATAACAGCCTGAAAGACGAAGTGCGCATCACCGTCATTGCCACAGGGTTTGAGAAAACGGCCTTCCCCACAAGGGACACAAAAAAGAAGGCGACGAAACCCAGCTCCTTGCCCTATGGCGCTGCCAATGCCGCGTACAACCCCTATGAGAGCAGAACGCCCGTGGATGTACAGCCTGCAAGCCCAGGGTTTGAAGCGCCGCAAGTACCTGCGATGTACGACCAGCAGGAGACTTCATTCTTCCCCACCAGCGGCCGTCCGGCGCCCATCGCACCGCATGTAGGAGCGCCGCAGGGCTATGTACCTCCGGTGTATCAGCCCCCGCAACAGGCGGGACAGCAGCCCTATATGCCCCAGGCGCCCGCTGGCTATCAGCCGCCTACCGTTCATCCGCAGCAACCGCCGGCAGCGGAAAAGGATGATTTGGGTGTGCCTGCCTACCTGCGGCGCGGGAGCAAGAAATAAAGACGCCATGAACACCAAGGCACGCAAGTTCACACTGCGTGCCTTTGTATAGGAGGATGTATGGATAAGAAAACCCCGTTGTATGACTTGCATGTTCAACTTGGCGGCAAAATCGTTCCGTTCGGCGGCTATCTGTTGCCAGTGCAGTATCCATCTGGCCTGATTGCCGAACATATGGCTGTGAGACAGGCATGCGGCCTGTTTGATGTGTCGCACATGGGCGAGATTCAATTCACGGGTCCGGATGCACTGAATACCCTTCAAATGCTGTGCACCAATGACCTCAGCGGCATGGAGGTAGGGCGCGTTCGTTACACACCAGTCTGCAACGAACAGGGCGGCATTGTGGATGACCTCATTGTCTGCAAGATGGCGGAAGACCGCTATATGCTGGTGGTTAACGCGGCCAACAAGGACAAGGATTATGCTTGGTTTAAAGAGCACGCCAAAGAAGATGTGCTGGTAGAAGACCTATCAGACAACTATGCGCTGTTGGCGCTGCAGGGACCGAAGGCGCCGGAAACTCTTGCCAGCTTAACGGGAGAACAGGAACTGCCCAGCAAGTACTACACTTTCCTGGAGAACATTGATGTTGCAGGCGTGAACTGCATGGTGTCCCGCACAGGCTATACTGGCGAACTCGGATATGAGTTGTACTGCACACCAGCAGATGCCACAAAGCTTGCCGAGGCCCTACTGGAAGCAGGAAAGCCCTTTGGGCTCATTCCCTGTGGACTGGGCTCTCGCGATACGCTGCGTCTGGAGGCGGGCATGCCGTTGTACGGGCACGAAATGAGCGATTCCATCACACCTTTAGAAGCAAACCTTAGTATGTTCGTCAAGATGAACAAGGATAATTTCATTGGCAAGCAGGCGCTTTTGGAGCGAGGAGAGCCTGAGCGTATCCGCGTTGGCTTTGAAGTAACAGACCGCGGTATCGCCCGTGAAGGGAGTGCCGTGTTTGTGGGTGACGAGCAAATAGGCGAAGTGACCAGCGGCACCATGCTGCCCTTCCTTGGTAAGGCAGTTGGCATGGCGCTGGTGAAGCGCGAATATGCTGATTTGGATCAGGAGCTTACCATTGATGTACGCGGCCGAAAAGTCGGGGCAAAGGTTATCCCGCTGCCCTTTTACAAAAGGCCGGCAAAATAACATGGGAATCAGGATGCAGATGCATTCATAATATGAAACCAACAAATGTTAGGAGGACTATCGCATGAGCAACCCCAAGGATATCCGTTACGCCAAGACCCACGAATGGGTGATGGAAGATGGCGACAGCTATGTCATCGGCTTGACTGACTACGCGCAGAGTGAACTGGGTGATATCGTATTTGTAGACCTGCCTTCAGAGGGGGACAACGTAAACCAGGGCAAGTCCTTTGCTGATGTCGAATCCGTTAAGGCAGTCAGTGAAATCATCAGCCCCGTGACTGGCGTCATTGCAGAAGTGAACGAGGAACTGGCGGACGCGCCTGAGCTGATTAATGAAAAGCCCTACGAGGCGTGGATTATTCGCGTGAAGGATGTTACCGAGACTGAAGAACTGCTGACGGCTGAGGAGTACGAAGCCTTCATTCAGGAGGCGTAAATATGGGTAGCTACATCCCCTCCACGCCGCAGGAGCGGCAGGAGATGCTCCAAGCCATCGGGTACAAAGACATCAGCGAGTTGTACCAGGATGTACCAGAGCGTGTCCGGCTAAAAGAACTGCTGAACATTCCCAAGGGCTTATCTGAAATGGAAGTGCGCCAGCGCATGGACGGCATGGCTGGCAAAAACAAAGTGTTTTCAACGGTTCTGCGCGGCGCGGGTGCATACGACCACTTCATTCCCGCCGTGGTTGGTAGCGTGGTATCAAAGGAAGAGTTTTCCACCACATATACCCCCTATCAGGCGGAGCTTAGCCAGGGTGTTCTGCGCAGCATTTTCGAGTATCAAACCATGATTTGCGAATTGACCGGCATGGATGTCAGCAATGCGTCGGTGTATGACGGCGCTTCCGCGGCTGCGGAAGCCACCATGATGTGCCTGGATCGCAAGCGTGACAAGGTGTTGGTATCCGAGGCGGTGCATCCCGAAGTGCTGGAGACCATTCGTACCTACTGTTGGGGACGCGATGTTGAGATGGTGGTGGTTCCTGCTAAGGACGGCCGTACCGACCGCGAAGCGCTGAAAGACTTGGCTGATGAAAAAACGGCTTGCGTCTACATCCAGCAACCAAACTTCTACGGCATCATTGAAGATGCCACTGAACTGGTAGCAGATATTCAGGCCGCCGGAGCGAAGGCGATTATGGGCGTATACCCCATTTCCCTTGGTATGCTGAAAACGCCCGCAGAGTGCGGCGCGGACATCGCCGTGGGCGAAGGCCAGCCCTTAGGCATTTCGCTGAACTATGGCGGCCCATACCTGGGCTTCATGACCGCGAAAAAAGAACTGACCAGGTATCTGCCCGGGCGCATCGCTGGGGAAACCAAGGACAAGAAAGGCCGCACGGCCTATGTGTTGACCCTGCAGGCCAGAGAGCAGCACATTCGCCGGGAAAAAGCCGGTAGCAATGTTTGCTCCAACCAGGCACTTTGTGCCATGACGGCGGCCGTTTATATGGGCGCGATGGGCTTCAAGGGCATCAAACAGGCGGCTCAGCTGTGCTACCACCGCGCGCATTACTTCCAGGACGAGTTATTGAAGCTGCCGGGTTTTGAGCGTGTACACGAAGGCGCTTTCTTCAACGAGTTTGTAACCTCAACCCCCATTGATGCCCGCGAATTGGAGAAGGGCTTGATGGAACGCGGCATCCTGCCGGGCCTGATTGTGGATGGTGGTATGCTTTGGTGTGTGACGGAGAAACAGAACAAGGAAACCCTTGACGGGGTCATCCAGGCCATCAAGGAGGTGTGCGGCCTATGAAACTAATCTTTGAGTTAGGCGCGCCGGGTCGTGGCATGGATTACCTTTCGCAGCTGGATGTACCGGAAACGAAGGGCTTAGAGAGCAGTCAGTTACGCGAAAGCGCCGCCCGTTTGCCCGAACTGAGCGAAGTAGAGTTGGTTCGTCACTATACCAGGCTTGCCAAGCAAGCATTTGGTGTAAACAGTGGTTTCTATCCATTGGGCTCCTGCACCATGAAGTACAACCCGAGGGTTAATGAGGTTACAGCGTCCCACCCCGGGTTCTCGCAGGTGCACCCGCTGCAGCCCAAGGAAACCGTTCCTGGCTGTGTGGAAATGCTGCAGACAGCAGAGAAACTGCTTTGTGAAATCACGGGCATGGATGCCATGACATTCCAGCCCGCGGCAGGTGCCCACGGTGAGTTTACAGGATTGCTGCTCATCAAGAAGTATCATCAACTGCGCGGCGACACCAAGCGGACCAAGGTCATCATTCCCGACAGTGCACACGGCACCAACCCTGCCACCGCATCCATGGCGGACTTTACGGTCATCAACGTGCCCAGCAACGACCAAGGCTGTGTAGACATGGATGCATTCCGCAAAGTCACCGAAAATGACGATGGTGAAATCGCCGGGCTGATGCTGACAAACCCCAATACTTTGGGCTTGTTTGACCCCAACATCCTGGAGATTACGCAGCTGGTGCATAAAGCCGGCGGGCTCTGTTACTATGACGGCGCCAACCTGAACCCCATCATGGGCCAGGTGAGGCCGGGGGACATGGGCTTTGATGTGGTGCACCTGAACTTGCACAAAACCTTCTCCACGCCCCACGGCGGCGGCGGGCCGGGTTCCGGTCCCGTTGGCTGTAAGGACATCCTGAAGCCCTACCTGCCCGGTAGCATCCTGGGCGACAACCGAGGCGAAGAGAGCATCGGCCAGGTGCGCAGCTACTACGGCAACTTCGGCATTGTGGTGCGGGCGCTTACCTACATCCTCACCCTTGGCGCTGATGGCCTGAAAGCTGCCGCGGAAACTGCTACGCTGAATGCCAACTACCTGATGCACAAACTGAAAGACTTGTTCCCGGTGGCGTATGACCATGTCTGCATGCACGAGTTTGTCATGAGCCTGGAGAGCATTAAGAAGAAGAACGGCGTCAGCGCGCTGGATGTCGCAAAGGGCTTGATTGACTATGGCATGCATCCGCCCACAATGTACTTCCCGCTGATAGTGCCGGAAGCTTTGATGGCGGAGCCTACCGAAACCGAGAGCAGAGAAGCGCTGGATGAAGCGGCAGAAGCGTTCCGTGCCATCCGCGAGATGGTGGATAACGACCCGGATCGCTTGCACCAAAGCCCCATGACCACCCCCATCGGCAGACCGGATGAGGTTGGTGCGGCCAGAAACCCCATCCTGCGCTATACCTTCCCAGATTAAGCATACAACGACCATAGCAAAAGGGGCATCAGCGGATGCCCCTTTTGCTGTGCAGCAAAACGTGTCTACAGGATATACTTGGGGTTCGCGGCGGGCTGTTCTGCCATTTCCTTTTGCTTCTTCTGGTACTTTTCGTCCGTATTGCCCAACACGGCGTAGGAGGCAATCTTTGATTCTTCCACGCCCGGCTGGTTAAACGCGTCGATGTCCAGCAGTTCACCGGTATAGGCGGTAACAAGTTCAAAGAAGTACAGCAGTTGGCCGATGGTATGGGCGTTGACCACGGGCAGGGTAATGGTTTGGCTCATGCGGCCGGCGCGTAGCAGGGCGTATTTCGTGCCTTGATACTCAGCTTCGATGAGCTGATTCAGGCTCTTGCCGCCAAGGAACGCCACATTGGGGAACTCCTCACAGCCGTGCGGTATTTCCACATTTTCGCGGAAGTTATGCACACGCAGGAAGGTGATGATTTTGTCGTAGGGGCCTTCGGTGTACAGCTGCAGCTGGCTGTGCTGGTCAGTAACGCCTAATGCTTTCACCGGCGTTTGCCCAACGTTGACTGCCATGCCCTTGCGCGTGACATTCTTGCCCAGGCTCTCCGCCCACAGCTGGCAGAACCAGTCAGCCATATACTTGAGGCTGTCGGCGTAGGGCATCATGACCTGAATGTTAATGCCCAATTCTTCCATGGCGATGTATTGCAGAACCGCCTGAAGCAGCGCGGGGTTCTCCCACAGGTCTTCACTGGCACAATGCTGGTCCATGCAGGCGGCACCATTGAGCATCAGCTTAATGTCAATGCCGCACACAGCAGCCGGAAGCAGGCCTACCGGGCTTAATTCGCTGAAGCGGCCGCCAACTGAGGATGGAATAAAGAAGTGCTTAAAGCCTTCTTTCTTCGCCAGCTTAATCAGGTTGCCATTTTCTTTGTCTGTCGTCGCGATGATGTGCTGCTGCCAACCGTCGCCAACATCTTTTTTCAGCAGTTCCGAAATGATGAGGTACTGGCTCATGGTTTCGGCGGTTGCGCCGGATTTGGTGACGATGTTAAAACACGTGGTTTTTACATCGATGACATCCAACAGCGCTTGCATACGCTCAGGGTCAATGTTGTCTTCCACGTAGAAGCGGGGAGTGCCGCGCTGCTCCCTGCTTAGCTCGTTGTACCGAAGGTGTTTGAGCGCCTGGTGCACAGCAATGGGGCCCAAGGCGCTGCCGCCGATGCCGAGCACAACAAAAGACTCAAATCGCTCAGCAATGCCTTTGGCAGTCTGCTCAATATCTTCCACGATTTCTTTCTGGTTGTACGGCAGTTCCGTCCAGCCCAGCCAACCCGTGCCGCGCGCGCGCTTAACTGCGTTGAACGCCTTGGCGGCCGCCGCCTTATAGCTATGCACAGCCTCTGGGGAGATGCCGTATCTTTCCCCAATGATATCACCCAAGATGTGATTAACGTCCACCTGAATCAGGGGAACGGGACAAGTATTACATTCACTCACAACTGTGTTCTCCTTTGCTTTTCCTGCATTATAACACACGATAAAACGGAATGTATACCAATATGCGTTGACAAAAACAAGCCGGTTCCCCTATAATGCCCGCATTGGCGTTGATGGGAAGAGACTGCGGCGCGTGTTCTTGGAGAGTGGGGCCATCGGCTGAAAGCCCCTGACAACAAGGCAGTGAGACACCCCGGAGCCATCTGCGAGAGCTGACGCGGCCCGCGATACGGGCGTTGAGCGGCACATTTGTGCAAGCTGGGTGGCACCGCGATTGAACTCGTCCCATGCATGACTGCATGGGACTTTTTGGAGGAAAAGATGATTCAGGCACCAAGGGGTACGAAGGACTGCCTGCCAAGCGAAAGCTATATTTGGCAGCACATTGAAGCGATGATGCGCAAACACGCGGCCCTTGCCGGCTACCGTGAGGTGCGCACACCTGTGTTTGAACACACAGAGCTTTTTCAGCGCGGTGTTGGGGATACCACCGACATTGTGCAAAAGGAAATGTACACCTTTAAGGACAAGGGCGACCGCTCCATCACCCTAAAGCCCGAGGGCACGGCAGGTGCGGCGCGCGCGATGCTGGAAGGCAAGCTATATACGCAGCCCTTGCCTACCAAGATGTATTACCTAAACAATCCCATCTTTCGCTATGAGAACCCGCAGCACGGCAGGCTGCGCGAGCATCACCAGTTTGGCATGGAATGCTTTGGCTCCCACGCACCGTCGGCTGACGCGGAGCTGATTATCGTGCTGCTTCGGCTGTTGGATGAGTTGGGCATTAAGGATCTGACTGTTCATGTCAATTCTATTGGCTGCCCCACCTGCAGACCCGCCTATCATGAAAAGTTGAAAGCCTTCTTAGCCGATAGTCTGGATGATTTGTGCGACAACTGCCGGGAGCGTTTTGACCGTAATCCGCTGCGGGCGCTTGACTGCAAAGAGCCCGGATGCAAGCGTGTGGTGAAACAGGCCCCGGTGATCCTTGATATGCTGTGTGATGAATGCGACACGCACTTTAGCATGCTGAAGGCTCTGTTGGACAGCGAAGGCGTTCAGTACAAAGTGGACCCGTTCATTGTTCGCGGGCTTGACTACTACACCAAGACGGTGTTCGAAATCATCATGGAAGGTCAGCGCGAAGGTTTGGCCTTGTGCGGCGGCGGACGCTATGACGGGCTGGTGGAACAAATCGGCGGGCCCAGCCTGCCGGGCGTTGGCTTTGGCATTGGCATTGAGCGCATCATCATGGAGTTTGAGCGACGGGACATCAAGGTGCCGGAGCCCCTGGTGTGTGAAGTGTATGTGGCCAACATAGAAAAAGAACGGCTGCCCCTTGCCTTTCAGCAAACGCAGTTACTGCGGCAGTTGGGGATCAAGGCAGAGTGCGACCACATGGACCGCAGCCTGCGGGCGCAGTTTAAGTATGCGAACAAACTGGGTGCCCCGCTGCTGATGATGGTTGGCGGTGAAGAGCATGAGCGCGGAGTTGTGAAACTGCGCGACATGTCAGACGGACGCGAGTGGGAAGTGCCCATTGATCAGGCAGCAGAGGAAGCAAGCAAGCATATCAACCAAATGGGAGGACGATAAGATGGCAATTTTTATGGGTGGATGGAAACGCACCGCGTACGCTGGCAAAGTGACCGAAGCCATGGTGGGGCAGGAAGTAACCCTGATGGGCTGGGTGCAGCGCTCGCGGGACATGGGCGGCATTATCTTTGTCTGGGTGCGGGATATTTCCGGCATGGTACAGGCTGTGTTCAACGAAAGTGAATTGGACGCGGAAACGTACAAACTGGCCACATCGCTGCGCTCTGAGTATGTAGTAGCCATTCGCGGTGAAGTCGCGCTGCGCGATGCGGCTGCCATCAATGAGCAAATGGCAACCGGCCGCGTTGAGGTGCTGGCGCTCGAGGCGAAAGTACTGAACGCCGCCGAGACGCCCCCCATCTACATTGAGGACGGCAGCAAGGAAAACGAGGCCGTGCGGCTGAAGTATCGCTACCTTGACCTGCGCAAGCCCTCCATGCAGCGCACGCTGATGATGCGCTCACGCGTCATCGAAGCCATTCGCGGGCACATGGTCAGCGAAGGTTTTCATGAGGTTGAAACACCTATCCTGACAAAATCGACGCCGGAGGGCGCGCGAGACTTCCTGGTGCCCAGCCGCATTCATGAGGGAGAGTTCTACGCGCTGCCGCAAAGCCCGCAGATTTACAAACAGTTGCTCATGCTGTCGGGCATGGACCGCTACTTCCAAGTGGCTCGCTGCTTCCGCGATGAGGACAGCCGTGCCGACCGTCAGCCTGAGTTTTCGCAACTGGACCTGGAAATGTCCTTTGTTGAACCTGAAGACGTACAAACGGTCGTTGAAGGCGCGTTTGCCGCGGTCTTTAAAGACGTGAAAGGCATAGACATAGAGCTTCCGCTGCCGCGCATGACCTGGAAAGACGCCATGGAACGCTACGGCAGTGACAAACCCGACACCCGGTATGGCATGGAAATCAGCACCGTGAATGATTGGGTGAAGGACTGCGGGTTCTCCATCTTTGAACAGGCGGTGACCGATGGACATATCGTTTGCGGCATCACCGCCAAGAATGCTTCGGAGCGGCTGTCCCGCAAGGAGATGGACGCGCTGAATGAATACGCCAAAACCTACCACGTAAAGGGTATGGCCTGGCTGGCTATCAATCAAGACGGCACGTACCGCTCCAGCTTTGCCAAGTTCTTTGACGAGGGTAAGTTAAAAGCCTTGTTGGAGCACATGGATGCGAAACCCGGTGACGCGGTGTTCTTTATCGCTGACAAACGTTTGGTGGCCTTAAACGCCATGGGCCAACTGCGCATCCGCCTGGCGAACCAACTGGATATGGTGGATAAGGAGCGCTTTAATCTGCTGTGGGTGGTGGAGTTCCCGCTGCTTGAATGGGATGAAGAAGACCAGCGCTATCACGCAGCGCATCACCCCTTCACATCGCCCATGGATGAAGACTTTGAACTCATGGAGAAGCATCCGGAGCAGGTACGGGCGAAATCCTACGACCTGGTTATCAACGGCATCGAAATGGGCTCTGGCTCCATTCGAATTCACGCTAGTGATTTACAGGAGCGCATGTTCAAGTTGCTGGGCTTCACCCAGGAGGAAGCGTGGAAGCGCTTTGGTTTCCTGCTGGAAGCCTTCAAGTACGGCACGCCTCCGCACGGCGGCTTTGCCTTTGGCATTGACCGTTTGATGATGATTCTGACCCAGGCTGAGTCTTTGCGTGATGTGATTGCATTCCCCAAGATACAGAACGCGTCCTGCCTGATGATGGATACACCCTCTGCTGTGGCAGACGACCAGTTAAAGGCGCTGAAGCTGCGGTTTGACCCGGAACGCTAAGGTATGCTACATGAAATAGGGCCCCAAACGCTTCTGAATGCGTATGTTGCCCGTTTGCCAAAGGCTGACGACACGGTGCTGTGTTACTGTGCGGAAAGCATATTGGTGGCAGAGGGAGAGCCGGTGGCCTTTCCTTCAGTGGCGGCGCTGAGTGTTTCTTGTGAGCAGTTGGAGTACCTGTACACCATTGGTGAAGAAGCGTTCTACTTGTGCAGTATGCTGGATGAGATTGCCCTGCCTGGCTATGTGTGGGTGGAGGTGCGCAGCCTGCGCAACCGGATGCCGCTGCACCTCGCATATGCAGGTATTCTAGGGCAGCATCTCTACCGCTGGTACCTCACCAGGAGATACTGCGGCAACTGCGGGACGCCCACCAGCAGGGACCTCAAAGAGCGCATGATCATCTGCAACAACTGCGGCATGAAGGAGTATCCAGGCATCATGCCGGCAGTCATTGTTGGGGTGATACGCGGAGATCAACTGTTGATGACAAAGTACGCGAACCGTCCAAACGCCAACTGGGCATTGGTTGCCGGATATTGCGAAATAGGGGAAACACTGGAGGAAACGGTGGCCCGGGAAGTGATGGAAGAGACGGGTCTGCGCATTCGCAACATCACCTACTACAAAAGCCAGCCTTGGCCGTTTTCGGGCTCACTGCTGGCAGGGTTCTTTGCGCAGGCGGCAGATGACTCTCCCATCACACTGGATGAAACAGAGTTGGCGGAGGCCGCGTTTGTCCCCAGGGATGAAATTGATGTGCCCTATGAGGGGCGCGCGCTGACCAATGAAATGATTTGCTTTTTTAGAGACCACGGACCGAAAGCAGCCCTTCGGCAGGACCCTATGAGACAGCAACCATACGTGCCCCCACAGGGATAGCAGAAAGTACAAGAGGGGCGTTTCATTCGAAACGCACCTCTTGCATATTACTGCTTGCCGCTACTTGCAGCTGTTGTAGATGTTTAGCACATCCTGCCAGTAGAGTTTCTTCAGGTTGCCCAAGCCGGATTCGTCGCCAAAGGCCTCCCCAGTGGCTTTCTTGGCCATGGTCTCCAGCTGGCTGTCATCAATGCCGAGTTCGGTGAGGCTATGCGGCAGACCCATCATCTTGAAAAATGCGCTGAGCTTGTCAATGGCTTCTTCAATGATGGCCTCCTTGTCGCGGAAACTGCCCTCCACACCCATCACGCGAACAGCAAACTGCAGGAACATGTCCGGGTTGTCCTTGTACACATAGCGCATCCAGGCGGGCGTCAACACAGCAAGGCCCGCGCCGTGGGCTACATCGTATACGGCACTAAGTTCGTGTTCCATGTTGTGGCAGGCCCAATCCTGTTCTCTGCCCATGCCAACCAGCCCATTGTGCGCGACCGTGCCGCTGAAGCCAATTTCCGCCCAAGCGTCATAATCCTGAGGATTGCTCAGCAGCTTTGGCGCGTTGTGCATGATGGTTCTGAGCACCGCTTCACACAGCGCGTCTGTCAGGTCTACGTGTGTGGTGTTGGTGAAGTAGCGCTCAAACACGTGGCTCATCATATCCGCCACGCCATTGGCCACCTGATTGGGCGGCAGGGTAAAGAACAATTCGGGGTTCATAACGCTGATGAGCGGGCGCAGTTTGGGGCTGCCATAGCCATACTTCAGCACCTTGTCTTCGTTGGTGATGACCGTATCACCGCTGGACTCACTGCCCGCAGCTGGAATGGTTAAAACAATGGCGACCGGCAAGGCTTGCTTAATGGAGAGACCTTGCTCGTACACATCCCAAACATCATGGTCCAGGTAAACACCCATGGCAATGGCTTTGGCAGAGTCGATGACGCTGCCGCCGCCGACAGCCAAGACGAGCTCTACCTTTTCATCACGGCACAGTTGTATGCCTTCATGCACCAGCTTTAAGCGTGGGTTGGGCTGCACCCCGCCGAGCTCCACATAATCTACGCCGTGTTCCTTCAGGGAGCTGACAATACGGTCGTAAAGACCTGAGCGTTTGATGCTGCCGCCGCCATAGTGCAGCAGTACCTTTTTGGCGTGCGGTTTGATGAGTTTGCCGATTTTGTTTTCCGTTTCCCGGCCAAACACAATGCGTGCCGGCGTATAGAGATCAAAGTTAAGCATGGACGTGATTCCTTCCTTGTTCATATGTACTCCTTGCGGTAGAATCAGTGTAGCAAAGAACCATTTTTCCGGCAAGCCTATGCTGGAATCTGCTGTGTTGCGAACAATGGCGCCTTTTGCTATACTGAGCAAGCATTGACGAGGAGGTGCTGATATGTCACCTGAAAATGGAAACCTTCCAGTAGACGCAAATCTGGAGAACGAAAACGGCGGAACCATCACGTACGCCAACGAGGTCATTGCCATTATTTCGGGCATTGCTGCCAACGAAATTGAGGGCATTGCCGGCATGGTCACCACCGGTGGCTTTGGGGATATCATCGGGAAAAACCGAAACATCACCCGCGGCGTAAAGGTAGAGGTGGGCACCGAAGAGGTATCCATCGACCTGTATACCATTGTTGAGTATGGTCAGCCCATTCAGCGGGTGGCCACCGAGGTGCAGGAAAATGTGCGCAAGTCCATTGAGGCCATGACGGGGCTGAAGGTTGTGCGCGTTGATGTGCATGTGCAGGGTGTTAGCTTCGAAAAGGAAAAACGCGAAGTGCAAAGCAACCTGGAGGCGGCCAACGTTCCGCACTTGCCCGATGCCGGAAAGACAAAAGGCAAGCAAAGCAAATCGGATGACAAGCCGGCTGAGGAAAAGAAGGGCAGAGGCAAGAAGGCTGCCGCTACTGAAGAGCCTAAAGAAGAGCCTGCGGTTGAGCCAGTAACTGACCCGCACGAGACTGAACAGCCCCAGGAAAAGGCATAAACGCACCACGAAGCGGTTGTGAAAGGAGCATGTCATGAAGATTCGATTCCTTGACCGCCTGCTGCTGTTTGTGGGGGCCTTTTTCACGGCGCTGGTTGGCGTAGCCCTTGTTCTGGCTGGCCTTCAGACGGGTGGCATTGAGTTTGGCGGCGCGGGTGCATCATTGCGGGTGCAGGGGTGGCTCATTGTGCTCTTTGGCGCATTGCTGTTCGCCTTTGGCGTTTACCTGATGAGCCTGCCGGCTAAGTACCGCACCAAGAAAGAAGACTTTGTGCTGCAGCAGACGGCATCCGGCGAACTGCGGATATCTGTGAACGCCATTGAAAACTTGGTGCAGAAAGTCTTTATGGAGCATCAAGAAGCGACGCTGTCGCGGCTTGATATCCAAAACCATCGCGATGGTGTGGTGGTGGACTTGGCGGTATCCATTGCCGATGACGTGAGCATTCCGCTGCTTGTGGGCGCTTTGCAAAAGCAAATTAAGCAGCACTTGCTGACGGCCGCGGGTGTGGACGTCAAAGAGGTACGCGTTTCGGTGGATACCGCCGAAGGGCATGCGCAGGCTTCACCCTATCGGATGGAGGACGCTGTGCCTTCACCATCAGAAGACACGAACGTGCAAGTTGGGGTACCTGTTGACCAGGGGCCGGATAATCCACTAAAAAAGCAACCCTTGAATGCTGCGTCACCTGATGAAGGCGCGAATGGTGAGGGTAAGAGCATATCATCTGACCAACCAAATGAACTGGATTCGTAAGAAGAGTGAGGGAACTGACAATGAAACGGGTTGAGGAAAAACTACAGGAAGCCCTGAAACCGGGCACCGCCACACGCAAGGCGTTTTTTGCGCTGTCATTCTTTGTCGCCGGTTTGTTGTTCGTTTTGCTGGGTTTCTGGCAGACGCTGCTCATCGCCGCGCTCACGCTGGTTGGCCTGTTCATCGGCTCTTCCGACAGTTTGACAGACTCCGCCAAGGCAGTTGTCAACAAGGTTGTTCCTGCCGCGAAGAAACCTGTGACCTACTCGGCTGAGGATATCCAGAAGGTGCGAGAAGCGCGCGAACAGGATAAGAAGGCGAGAGAAGCAGCTGCGGCGAAGGAAGCATCTCCTGCTGCTGAAGTGCAGGAAGCTGAGACAACTGACGCAGACAGCCAGGAAGCATAGGGGTAGCACTGCATGTCAAGATTAGCTGCTCGCAGGGCTGCGATGCAGATGCTATATGAGCAAATGATGGGCGGGGCCGGCGGTGATGATACGCTGCTTGGGTTGATTGGCTTTCAAGAGGACGAGGAAGCTGACCTGCAGTTTATCGATTTGCTGCTTCAAGGCATACAAACCCATGGCGATGCTTTGGATGCGGAAATTTCCCGGCGCAGCCCCAAGCGCGAACTCGCCCGCATACCGGTGGTTACCCGTGTCATATTGCGTATTGCGTTATACGAGTTAATGTTTTTGAAGGATGTACCGCCTGCGGCCATCATCAATGAGGCGGTGGACATGTCCAAACGCTTCGCGGAGGACCGGGACGGACGCTTCATCAACGGTGTACTTGGCAGTTTCGTGCGGGAGCAACCCCAGGCGTGAAACTGTTTCTGGGCATCGATACCAGTTGCTACACCACTTCCTGTGCTTTGGTGGACGAGCAGCTTCGGGTGGTTCAGTCCGCCCGCAAACTGCTGGAAGTCGAGCGCGGAGAACGCGGCCTTCGCCAAAGCGAGGCCGTGTTTGCGCATATAAAGCAGTTTCCCGATGTACTGGCCCAGGCATTACATGGCGTCGATGGTCGAGAAGTTGCTGCTGTATGCGTGTCAGACAAGCCCGTGCCAGAAGAAGATTCCTATATGCCTGTGTTTAAGGTGGGAACCAGCCTGGCAAAGTCATTGGCGCTGGTGTGGGGGGTACCATGCTACATGACCTCTCATCAGGAAGGACATTTGACCGCAGCGCACATTGGGGGCGCCCAGACTGAGGAGACAGATTATCTGGCGCTGCATTTGTCAGGCGGCACAACCGATTTGCTGCGTGTTGTGCATGGGCGGAAACCAGAAGTTATCGGCGGCTCCGCCGACTTGCATGCGGGGCAATTGGTGGACCGAATCGGCGTGCGCATGGGGCTGGGCTTTCCCGCTGGTCCGGAACTTGAAAAGCTCGCTGTACGGGGAAAAGCCGCGGGTCGCTATGCTGCCGCAGTGCAGGGTACACAAATACACTTATCCGGAGCTGAAACCCGCGCGCTTGATGACATAGCCTCAGGAGAACTGGCCAGGGAGGATGTTGCGGCCGAGGTTTTCGATTCTCTCAGTCGCTCCATCCTGAAGATGCTATGTGCCGCGGCTGAGGCAACTGGCTGCAAAGATGTGCTGATATTCGGGGGTGTGGCATCCTCAACACGCCTTAGAAGCATGTTAACAGAGCGCTCCAAAGCCCGCCGAACCGGGTTGCGTCTTGCCTTTGGGAAGCCGCAGTACTCAGGAGATAATGCCGCCGGTGTTGCGATCATCGGCGCAAAGAAATACTTAAACAACAAATAGGAGGATCACCATGGCAGAACTGCTGAGCGGAAACGAGATGTCAAAGAAACTGACCGAAGAACAAGCCCAAAGAGTGAAACAAATGAAGGAAGAGGGCATTCACCCAGGGCTTGCTGTCGTCTTGGTGGGTGAAGACCCTGCGAGCCACATCTACGTAAGAAATAAGGGCCTTGCCTGCGAGGCCATCGGGGTGTATTCGCGCACCATCCGCCTGGCGGAGGATACCTCAGAAGAGGAACTGCTGAATGTTATTCGCGAACTGAATGAGGATCGCCAGATTCATGGCATCCTGGTGCAAATGCCGCTGCCCAAGCACCTTAACGAACAAAAGGTGCTGGCGACCATACTGCCCGAAAAGGATGTGGATGGCTTTCACATTGACAATGCCGGCAAACTGTTTACCGGACAGGAAGGTGTTGTCGCCTGTACGCCTAAGGGGCTGATGTACATGCTGAAGCAATCGGGCGTGGAACTTTCGGGTAAAGAAGCGGTGGTTATTGGCCGCTCAAACATCGTAGGCAAGCCGGCGGCCATGCTGCTGCTGCAGGAAAACTGCACGGTGACCATCTGCCATTCCCGCACAAAGGACTTGAAGGAACACTGCAAACGCGCGGACGTCCTGGTGGCCGCCATTGGGAAGCCGCGCTTTGTGACCGCAGACATGGTAAAGCCGGGCGCTGTGGTCATTGATGTGGGCATCAACCGTGTGGACGGCAAAGTGGTTGGTGACGTGGACTTTGAAAATGTAAAGGAAGTGGCAGGGTACATCACGCCCGTGCCTGGCGGCGTGGGCAAGATGACCATCAGCATGCTGATGGAAAACACCCTGGAGGCCGCATGCAGACAAGCGCGCTGACCGTCAGCGACTTAAACGAGTATGTACGCCGCTCCCTGGCGGGAGACCCTATGCTGCGCGGCATCGCTGTGCGCGGTGAAATCAGCAACTTCAAACCATATGCTTCCGGGCACTGGTACTTCACGCTGAAGGATGCTGGCAGCAGGCTGAACTGCGTCATGTTTCGGCAGTACAACATGGGGCTTCGGTTCATGCCCCGCGAAGGGATGACGGTGGTGCTGCGTGGCTCCGCTGGCCTATACGTGCAAAGCGGTTCGTATCAGTTTTACGCGGAGGGCATGCAGGAGGACGGCGTGGGTGCGCTGTATCAGCAGTTTCTTGCTTCCAAGGAACGCCTGATGAAAGAAGGATTGTTTGATGCAGCCCGCAAGCGCCCATTGCCGTTGCTTCCGCGCGCCGTTGGTATCATCACCTCTCAGTCAGGCGCTGTACTGCACGATATCCGCACCGTTGCCGCCAGGCGTTTTCCGGGCATTCCGCTGATCCTTCGCGCAGCACAGGTGCAGGGAGAAGGTGCGGCACAGGACATGGTCAACGCCTTGGAGGAAATGCAAGCACTTGAAGAAGTGGATGTCATCATCATTGGCCGCGGCGGCGGCTCTCTGGAAGATTTGTGGGCCTTTAATGAAGAGCCATTGGTGCGGGCCATCGCCGCTTGCACCAAGCCCGTCATTTCAGCGGTAGGGCACGAGACAGACACCACCTTGGCCGACTTTGCGGCTGACATGCGGGCGCCCACGCCATCAGCTGCAGCGGAGTTGGCTGTACCGAGCAAACAGGAACTGAAAGCACGCATTGCCAGTATGCACGCGGCGATGGACCAGGGTGCAAGGGCACAGTTGAACGTACAGCAGCAACGCCTGCAGCAGTTGTCAAGTCGATTGCTGATACACAGGCCTGATACCGTACTGCAGGTATACCTGCACCGCGTTACGGCGGCAAGTGACAGTTTACACAGCGCCGCACAGGCGAAAGTTGAACTGCTGAGCAATCAGTTGAAGCTGTTCAAAGCCTCGCTGCAGTCCATGGGCCCTGTACATACCCTGAAGCGAGGGTATGCATTGGCCCTGCAAGGGCGCCAGCCTGTGGATAGTGTCCATGCGCTACCAGAAGCGTTTACGCTGGTATTCCAGGACGGGTGGACACAAGCGACCAAGGGGCCGACAACAGCGGGAGATTACTTTGAAGCGGGGGAATGATAGCATGAGCTTTGAAAAGAAGCTGGACCAGCTGGAAGGCTTGGTCAAGAAGATGGAAGAGGGCGGCCTGAAACTGGACGAGCTGATCACAGTATATGAACAGGGAACCAAGTTGTCCCAGGAATTGGGGCAAGAACTGG